>JAEWLO010000116.1 GCA_023457475.1 Pseudomonadota bacterium
GTACCTGATCAACGAGTTCATCGCGCCGCGCACCAATGCACGCACCGACGCGTGGGGGGGCGACGCGGCCACCCGGATGCGCTTCGCGGTGGAGATCGTGCGCCGCATCCGCGAGGCGTGTGGGCCCGATTTCATCATCATCTACCGGCTCTCGCTGGTGGATCTGGTGGACGACGGCAGCAACTGGGAGGAGATCGTGCAGCAGGCGAAGGCGATCGAGGCGGCTGGCGCGACCCTGATCAATTCGGGCATCGGTTGGCATGAGGCGCGCGTGCCCACCATCGCCACCTCGGTGCCACGCGCGGCATTCGCCGGGGTCACCGCCAAGTTGAAGCCACACGTACAGGTGCCGGTGATCGCCACCAACCGCATCAACATGCCGGACGTGGCCGAACGCATCCTGGCCGGCGGGCAGGCGGACATGGTGTCGTTGGCGCGGCCGCTGCTGGCCGACCCGGAATGGCCGAACAAGGCGCGGGCTGGCCGCGCGCACGCGATCAACACCTGCATCGCGTGCAACCAGGCGTGTCTGGACCATGTCTTCGAGAACAAGACCGCCAGCTGCCTGGTCAATCCGCGCGCCGTGCATGAAACCGAGCTGGTCTATCACCCGGCGTCCACCCCGCGCCGGGTCGCCGTGGTCGGGGCCGGCCCGGCCGGACTGGCGTGCGCCACGGTCGCTGCCGAACGCGGGCACCGGGTGACGCTGTTCGACGCGGCGGACGAGATCGGCGGCCAGTTCAACGTCGCCAAGCGGATTCCGGGCAAGGAAGAGTTCCACGAAACCCTGCGCTACTTCCGCCACAAGCTGGAGGAAACCGGCGTGGAGGTGAAGCTGGAGACCACTGCGGACGTCACTGCGCTGGCCGGATTCGATGCCGTGGTGGTCGCCACCGGCATCTCCCCGCGCCAGGTCGATTTTCCAGGCGCGAACCACCCCAAGGTGGTCACCTATCTGGATGTGCTGCTGGGGCGGGTTGCGGTCGGCCCCGAGGCGGCGATCATCGGTGCCGGCGGCATCGGCTTCGACGTGGGCGAGTTCCTGGTTCACGAAGGCCCCTCCCCGGCCCTGGACCCGGCGCGCTGGATGGCCGAATGGGGCGTGGACCCCACCTTCGAGGCGCGCGGTGCCCTGGCGCGTCCGCAGCCCGAGGCCCCTGCGCGCAAGGTGTGGCTGCTGCAGCGCAGCCCGGGGCGTCCCGGCGCGCGACTGGGCAAGACCACCGGGTGGATCCACCGCGCCACGCTGAAGGCCAAGGGCGTGAAAATGCTGGGCGGCGTGGAGTACCTGGGCGTGGACGACGCCGGTCTGCACATCCGCGTGGACGGGCAGGAGCAGACGCTGCCGGTTGACCATGTCGTGATCTGCGCCGGGCAGGAACCGCGCCGCGATCTGCATGCCGCGCTGCAGGCGGCAGGCGTGGAGGCGCACCTGATCGGCGGTGCGGACGTGGCCGCGGAGCTGGATGCGAAGCGCGCGATCAAGCAGGGCAGCGAGGTCGCTGCCGCGTTGTAATCGACACCTGAATGGGGCGATCCGCCCCTCCTCCGAACCTGAATGTCAAGGTTTCCGGTTCAGGATGCGTTGCGAAATACCCCCCTATCGTGCGCCGACTTTCCCGCTCACCACCCAGTTCGAGTGAGCGCGCGGCCCCCACGATCTTTCGGGAGCCGCCAGCGGGCGGCCCCGATGGCCGCCTCCCCATGACGCCAAGCAGTGCCTTCACGCCACCGTCCGCATGATCGGACGGAGCCCCGGGTGCGGCCCATACGGAGCAAGGAGATTTATGAAACTGGCCTGGATTCTCTGGCTGTCACAGTTGTTGCCGCAGCCGGCGGCCGATTCGTTGTGCCTGAGCACGACCGTGTACCTGGAAGCGCGTGACCAGACCCTTCGTGGCCAGCAGGCCGTGGCGGAAGTGGCCCTGCGCCGGCTGGACAGCGGCCTGTGGGGCGACTCGATGTGCAAGGTGGTGACCGCGCGCAAGCAGTTCGCCCCGACCATCGTGGCCCCCGGCACCCAGCTGGCCAACACCGATGCCTGGGAAGAAGCGATGACGGTGGCCTTCGACGCCGAGCGCAACTGGGCGTTGCCGGCGGGCGAGCGCAAGGAAATCGTGCCAGGTGCCAGCCACTTCGCCGCGCTGGCCATTGCCAGCCCAAGCTGGCGCAACGCCTACCAGGTGGCCACGATCGGCGACCACACCTTCTATAAGGTGCAGAGCCTCAAGCCCCGCCAGTCGTAACGATCTGTTGTCGGCGCGCCGTTGCCGCGCGCCCCCGGGCTCTGGGATAGTGGCGGTTTCCGCCAACGCTTTCCCGGAGTTCCCATGAAGCTGTACAGCAAGCCCGGAGCCTGCTCCACCGCCGACCACATCGCCCTGCAGTGGACCGGCCAGCCGTTCGAAGTGGAACTGCTCGACAAGGACACCATGAAGGCCCCGGCGTTCCTGGCGATCAATCCGGCCGGCGCGGTCCCGGCCCTGGTGGACGGCGATTTCGTGCTCACCCAGAACGCCGCGATCATGGGCTACATCGCCGATTCCTTCCCGCAGGCCGGCCTGGTCGGCGACGGCAGCCCGCGCCAGCGCGCCGAGGCGGCCCGCTGGCTCTCCTTCGTCAACTCCGACGTGCACCCGGCGTTCAAGCCGCTGTTCGGGCCGGGCAACTTCCTGGCCGACGAAAGCCAGTTCGATGCCCTCAAGGCCACCGCCCGCAAGCGCGTGCGTGCGCTGATGGAAACCGCCGACAAGCAGTTGGCCGACAAGCCGTGGCTGGCCGGTTTCCGCAGCGTGGCCGACCCCTACTTCTACATCACCCTGCGTTGGGCAGCGGGCGCGAAGATCGACCTGTTCGACCTGACCCACCTGACCGCGTACAAGACCCGCATGGACGCCGACCATGGCGTGCAGGCCGCGTTGAAGGCGGAAGGGCTGATCTGACCGCACCGCGCCACGACGTAGAGCCACGCCCAGCGTGGCTGACCCGCCGATCCACAACCCGCAGCCACGCAGGGCGTGGCTCTACGCCCGGGCGGTCACACCGCCTCGGGCTGGCTGCTCAACAACGCGCGGGTTTCCTCCATCCAGCGGTTGGCCAGCGCCGGGCTCTTGGCCTTGGACACGGCAGCGGCCATTTCCGGCCACAGCTTCTCCAGGCTCGCCGCGTCGGTGCAGCGCTCGATCTTGAGCTGCATGAAGTAGCCCTTCAGCCCCAGGTGGCGGCGCACCGATTCGCTCATCCAGTCATACAGTTGCTTGTACAGCGCCGGGTCGTGTTCGCGCCCTGCCGTGAGCGCGCGTTTTGGCGCAGCCGCCAGTGCCCCCCCGACCACTTCGATCAACCCCATCGCCTGCAGCTGTGCAAGCGCATCGTCCGGTGCCCGCAGACCCGGCAGCATGCCGGTCAGTTCATCGTCATCGCGCTGCCCGTCCACCATCAGCAGAATCGAGCGCAGCCCCGGCGCAAGCTTGCGCGCGCGGTCTTCTATTTCCTGACGGCCGGCAGCCGTCTTGGCATGGATGTACGCCATGTGTTCCCCCTGAAGCCGGTGTCCTTCGCGCGCGGTAACGGACCCCAAGCCCGCACCGCCACGCCCCCTGTGTGATCGGACCGACCACCCACGAAGCTTAACCGACGTTCAGGGGGAGGGTTGCTGCGATGCAGCGCAGGCGGCAAACCTGCCTCCATTTATCCTCGAACCTTGCCGGATACGGAGAACAGAGGCTCCAGCATCCACTCATACAGTCTGCGCCGCTCTCCCAGAATGTCAGCTTCAAGCTCCATACCGGCCCGGAGAGGCTCGGCACTTCCAAATGCCAACACGCTCTGTCGGTCAAGCTCTACTACAGCGCGATACACAGAGTCATCTGCCTGGTGGGACATCAACGAATCGATCGTGCTGCGCGAAATGCGGAGAACTGTTCCCCCATGGCTGCCAAACTTCTGATACGGGAAGGATTTGTACCTCAGGAGGACGCGATCCCCAGGCCTGACAAATCCAGCGGCGCTGCTGGGAACGCGCAGATGCGCGTGCAAGGTAGCTCCCTTGGGTTGAATGCTGAAAAGGGGTTGCCCCGATTGAACCGCCTGCCCCAGTTCCACCAACCGGCTTGTAACGAGCCCGTCCACCGGTGCGCGCACCAATAACCCACCACCTGCTTCCAATTGCACAGACTCTTGCCTCATAAGCGCCTTGCCTCGCGTGATGTTCGCGTGCATCTCTACACGCTGAACTTCCAACTCCGACAGAGCAAGCTTCAACTGCACAAGGTTTCGCCTCAGTACTGTCGCATCACGCCGCAGAGACTGCTTCGCCGCAACCAAGGCCAACATCGTTTGCTTCTGCTCATTGAGCTGAACCTGACTTACGTACATCCGCTCGGAAACCGCAAGAAATTTAGACACAGTGTCCCGAGCTAGTCGAACCTGCTCACTTCGCGTCTCTATCTCACGCTCCAACTCAACAAGCTCCCGCGCTTGAGATTCAAACTGCTCCCTCGCGGCGTTCTGACGAGCAATAAACTGCAGGGTCTGAGATCGATCGAGAACATCCTGAGTGTTTGCACGGACGACCTGAGTCTCCCTGGAGACCTGTATGGAATCATCCCCGAGACCGGTAATACGCGGCACATCGATCAACGCGAGCGATGACCCTATCGGGACCTCATCACCCTCCCCGGCGTGCACAGACGAAACGACCCCCGTCACCGGAGATAGAACTGTTGGAATGCCCGCATCGGGAACCAAAGAACCCTGGACCCTCGACCGGCGAGTGTACTCGCCAAGAAGAGCGAAACATATGATTGCAACGCACAACGTCGTAAATCCTGCCGTCAGAATCCACAACCGGACTGGCTGATTCAAAGAGACGCTTCCGAGCGCCCCTCTTTGACGCTCGTTCAGCACCTCTGCACGAAACAATCCTGTCATTGCGTGGCCCGCCCAACAACGCTTGACGCGTTTTCATCATCGATGAGGGAGTCAGAGTTCATGTAAAGCACTCTATCCGCGCTGGCAATGGTTTCGGGGCGGTGCGCAATGATGACCCTGGTGATCGCCAGCCGGGCAATGGCTTCACTTACCAGTCGTTCGCAATCCACATCAAGATGGCTTGTTGCCTCATCAAGGAAAAGCAACATAGGCTTTCGGTACAGCGCGCGAGCAAGGACGATCCGCTGCTTCTGTCCGCCCGACAGCACATTCCCCATATCGCCTATCAGGCTGCAATACCCCATTGGCATTGCAAGCACATCATCGTGGATCGCTGCGCATGACGCGGCCTCGTAGACCTCTGAATCACTACCGCTACCGTCATCGGATCGAATGTTGTCACGAATGCTTCCTGCAAAGAGAACATCATCCTGCATCACGGAGCCGATGATCCTGCGATAGTCACTGATCCGGATGCTCTCCAAGGACACGCCTCCTATCCGAATCTGACCTTCCGTTGGCCTCAGAAGCCCAAGAAGCACCTTCAGTAGCGTGGTCTTTCCGCAACCGGAAGGGCCAACTATGGCGACGCATTCCCCAAACTCTATCACTGCGTGCAGACCTCTGAAGACCCATGGATCAGATTCAGAGTGTCGAAATCCGAGACCATCAATCTCAATACGAAGGTCGGCCGACATATCACGGCACCCTACCTGTCCTGATGAACCCTCCTGCTCGGTCGACACGATATCTGACAATCTCTCACCGTGAAGACGCAGCATGCGCAACTCCAGCCAGTGATCGATAAAACTCCCAACTCGGCTGGTGAACTGATCCTTGTAGGCCAAGTAGGCGATCAACATGCCAACAGAAAAGGCACCCTGAATTGCCAATGCAGACCCGATGCAGATGACGGCCAACCGCTCGATGCCGAAGATGAGCTGGTTGACACCACCTGTCATCAAGCCAAATCGCGCCAACCAGATATCCTTGTTGGCAGTTTCACTGATCATGTTTCGGTACCGCGCAATCCGTCCAGACTCACCACCTGAGAGCTTCAATGATTGCATCCCTCTGATGGACTCGATCAGATAAGTGTGCTGCCGAGCAGAGGCGGCAAGCTGCGCCTCGGTACCTCCTCGCAAGGCACTGAAAGACGCTCGCCGGATCGCGACGTAGATCAGTACCGCAACCAGCGTCATCAAGGTTAATTTCCAGCTGTACACCAACATCATGCCAACTGTTGCCATAGCCATCGCACCATCGACAATGGATTCGACGAAGCTCTTCGTCATGGCTCTCTGTATCTCCTGCACACTACTCATGCGCGAGGTGATATCACCAAGGCTCCTTTTCTCGTAGAAGTTCATTGGCAACTTCACCATGTGGCCGAAGACATTCCCTGCCCACTGAAGTCCCAACGTGTTTGAAAGTTGAATTACCGCCCAACCCCGGACCAATCCCACCGCAACCTGAAGCAGCAGCAGGAGTAAGAAGCCGAGGCCAAGGAGCTTCAGGAGTTCCATATCGCCTGCGATCAGGACGTGATCAACAATCCATTGCAGTAGAAAGGGAGCCAGAATCGCAAGCGACTGAAGCGCGAACGAAAGGAGGAGCAACAGAACCAGCCCTCGCCGGATTCCTCGAATCCTGCCCGTGATGTCGCTCCACGCGAAGCGCCGCACAGGCTTCCTGACTTCGAAACCTCCTGCCGGCGACACTTCCAGGGCCACACCAGTAAAGCGCCGAGAGAGCTCTGCATGGGAGCATGCCTTCCTTCCGATGGAAGGGTCGTAGACCGTTACTGATCGCGCGCCCACCTTCGCGAGTACAACGAAATGATTCATGTCCCAGTGGAGGATGCAGGGAACACGGAGTCTGGATATCTCTTCAACCTCCAATCGCAGCGGGCGCGATGCCAATCCCATAACAGAGGCGACGCTGATCAGCTGATTGAGAGTGGCACCCTTTACTGAAGGGGGATGAAGACGGCGCAACTCCATCAGGCAAGTGTGATTCCCATGATGCGTCGCGATCATTGCGAGGCAGGCAAGACCGCACTCGGCAGACTCTGACTGAAAAATTGCTTCCATGCAGGATTCATTGGTGGCGTGTAGGTATTTGCATACTACGTACGACGCCAACCAGTTCAATTGCGATTTGCGTCATCCGCTGCCGTGAATTACACGCGAGCGACAAACTATCGAGACACCTCGGATCATCAATGATGCTGTCATGCTATCGGCACTCGAGCTCGATCAGACACGAGCTTATCTGGTGACACGACTGGAAATTGGCACTGAACGACTAAGAATGTCGCTTCCTTCACCAACTCAATATTGCACTGATGCAACTGAGACGCGCGACACAGTTCAGCGCTTTTCATGTCCGTACATTTCCAGCCCCCAATCCTGGGGTCACATGGAGAAGCTCAGATGCGTGAGATCAGCAATGAAGAAGTAATGGCCGTTTCCGGCGCAGGAATCTACTCGAGCAACAATGGACTGCAACTGCGAGACATGGCCGTAGGTGCCGTCGCCGGCGCAATCATGGGCGGCCCCATCGGTGCAGCAGTAGGGCTTGTTGCGGGTTCAATAACTGGGTTCCGTCCACAGACCCAGGCAAACTGAATGGAGAGATGCCGCTCGCAGGAGCGGCATCTCATGACAACTCGTCACTGACATCAGGAGTCGAACTAACATGCTCCATCCAGCTCCAGCACTTGCCCGGTGGATGCTCCGCAAGGTGAAAGATCCGTCCATCGCTCAATCGAACTTTGCTGCTTGGCTGGCTACCTCCATCAGTATGCTAGTTACATGGGGAGCTGCCACCACGATGGCATGGGCCCACCTCGGAACCAACCTATGGCCTGCCGGCCTGGCCAGCGTGGTGGCTGGATCGGCCGTGTACGGGGCGCTGGCGGCCGCGTCGGTGCGCAGATCCGTCTGACGCCACCATTGATGAGCCCCTCCCACGGAAGGGGCTCATTGAACCAAGCGGACAAGGCACCAGTCCTTGCCGCCGCAGCCTACCGACCCAGCGCGCGCCGGATCTCGTCCAGTGCACTTGGGTCGTCCAGCGTCGAGAGGTCGCCGGGATCCCGTTCCTCCGCCAGGGCCTGCAGCGAGCGCCGCAGAAGTTTGCCCGAGCGGGTCTTCGGCAGCGCATTGACGATGTGGATGTGCGCCGGGCGTGCCACTGCGCCGAGGGTGTTCGTGACCCGCTGCATCATCTCGGCCACGACTGCACTGCCGTCATCCACGGCCTGCTTGAGGGTGACGAATACCAGCGGCACCTGGCCCTTGAGCTCGTCCTTGACGCCGATGACGGCCGCTTCGGCCACCAGAGGATGCCCCGAAATGCACTCTTCAATTTCGCGCGTACCCAGGCGATGCCCGGCGACGTTGATGACGTCGTCAGTGCGGCCGAGGATGAAGGTGTAGCCCTCCTCGTCGCGGATCGCCCAGTCGAGCGAGCTGTACAGCAGTTCCTTGAAGTGGCTGAAGTAGCTCTGCAGGAACCGGTCGTCGTCTTTACACACGGTGCTCATGCAGCCGGGCGGCAGCGGCGGCACCATCACCAGCACGCCCTTCTGCCCGGGCTCGACTTCAGCCCCGGTGTTCTCGTCGATCACCTTCATGCGATAGCCGAGATTGGGGAACCCTGGCGAACCGAAGCGTACGGGCTTGAGATCCACGCCGGGCAGCAGGGTCAGCGCGGGCCAGCCGGTTTCGGTCTGCCAGTAGTTGTCGATGATGGGTTTGCCGAGCGCATCGTTGATCCAGTGTGCGGTCGGTTCGTCGAGCGGTTCGCCGGCGAGGAACACGTACTTGAGCGAGGCGAGGTCGTGGCGTTTGATGAAGTCGGCATCGTGCTTCTTGAGCACGCGGATGGCGGTGGGCGACGAGAACAGCGTGCGCACGCCGTACTGTTCGCACAGGGCCCACCAGATGCCGGGATCGGGGCTGGTGGGCAGGCCTTCGTACAGCAGCGACGTGCAGCCGCCGATCAGCGGGCCGTACACGTTGTAGGAATGGCCGACGGCCCAGCCGACGTCGGAGGTGGAGAACATGACCTGGCCGGGCGCGCAGTCGAACACGGTGCGCATGGACTGGGCCATGGCGACGGCGTAGCCGCCGACGTCGCGCTGCACGCCCTTGGGCTTGCCGGTGGTGCCGGAGGTGTACAGCAGGTAGCTGGGCTCGTTGGCTTCGAGCCAGACGACGGGAATATCCTGGTCGCCCACTTCGGCGCGCAGGGTGGCGTAGTCGACGTCACGGCCGGGCACTTTCGGCTCGGCCGGGTCGAGGCCACGGGAGACGATGAGGACGTGGGGCGGCGGGCGCTTGGCTTCGGCACAGGCGGCGTCGACCATGCCCTTGTACGGAATGACCTTGCCGCCGCGCTTGCCGGCGTCGGCGGCGATGAGCAGCTTGGGTTCGGCATCGTCGATGCGCAGGGCAAGGTTGTGCGCGGCGAAGCCGCCGAACACAACGGAGTGGATCGCCCCGATGCGGGCGCAGGCAAGCATGGCGAAGACGGCTTCGGCCATGTTGGGCATGTAGATGACAACGCGGTCGCCGCGCTGGACGTCGAGGCGCTGCAGGACGGCAGCGAAGGCGTTCACTTCGCGGTAGAGCTCGCGGTAGGTGATTTCGCGGGTGTTATGGGTTTCGGTGGAGATGGCGACGAGCGCGAGCTGGTCGGGCCGGTCGACAAGGTGGCGGTCGACGGCGTTGTAGCAGAGGTTGGTTTCGCCGCCGACGAACCAGCGCCGGAATGGGGGCCTGCTGTAGTCGAGGATGCGTTCGGGCTGTTTGTGCCAGTAGATGCGTTGGGCTTCTTCGGCCCAGAACGCTTCGGGGTCTTCGACGGAACGTTGGTACAGTTCTTCGTAGGTCATGACGGCCCTCCCAGACTCAGGTCATGCCTTCGAGCATAGTCCTCCGGGGTGTGCGGTTCCGTCCTACCTTGGTCGAAGTCACTCTGGTGCCGGCCGTTGGCCGGCGGCTTCGATCACCTGTAAACGCCGGATACATGATCGTGGACGTCGATGTTCCGGTTCCGGATGCTTGTGCCGCGCTGCGCGCGGTGTCCGGCCAACGTTATGCCCGCCGTCCT
>JAEWLO010000117.1 GCA_023457475.1 Pseudomonadota bacterium
TGGCTGAAGCGCCCGGGTGCCTTCCAGCCACGCAGGGCGTGGCTCTACGGAGTCCGGTTTTCAAGGAGATCTGACGCAATGGACGACAACAGCCCTTACCAGGCAAGCCAGACGGTACCGCCCATCGCCGCTTCCCGACCGGACACCCTCGGGCTGCCGCAGAACATCGCGCGCCCAATCAAACACATGTGGGTGCTGGGCTTCATCCTCTCGGGATTCGCACTGGTGTTCAGCGCCATCCTGACCGTCATGATGTACCGGCAGTTCCAGCACGGCGATGCGTCGCTGGTCATGGCGCTGTTCACGGTCGGAGGCGCGCTCCTGGATGCCTTGGTTTTCAGCGGCCTTGCCTGGGGTGTACGCCGCCGCAGCCGTGTCGCCGCCTGCATCCTGCTGGGCTATTACCTGGTCGGCCAGGCGCTGTTCCTTACCCTGGGCGCGGGCTTCGTGATGTTCCGGCTGGCGCTCATCACCGTCGTGTCGATCGTCTTCATCCGCGGCACCCGCGCAACGTTTGCCTACCACCGTCACCTGTCGAGGTAGAGCCACGCCCTGCGTGGCTGCGCGATCCCGACGAAGAGCGGCCACGCAGAGCGTGGCTCTGCGGGCGATCGGGGATCATCATGGACACGCATGGCGTGTCCCTGCGCATCCGTTGCGATCAGTCCTGCGAGCGGTTGGTCGCCACCTTCGGCGTCTCGCTGAAATCGGCGATGCGCCACAGGTACAGGCTGGCATAGGTCCGGTACGGACCCCAGGCCTCGCCACGCGCCCAGAGTTCCTTCGGCGTGAGCATGGCCTCGGCCTTGTCCACCCGCTGCGCCCCCTTGCGCACGCCGAGGTCGTCGATCGGCAGGATATCCGGGCGGCCGAGGCGGAACATCAGCATCATTTCCACCGTCCAGCGGCCGATGCCGCGGATCGGCACCAGCGCCCCGATGATGGCGTCATGCTCCATCACCGACATGCGGCGCTGGTCCGGGATCTCGCCCGCCGCCGGGCGGCGGGCCAGGTCACGCAGGGCCAGTGCCTTGTTGCCCGAGACCCCGCAGGCACGCAACCTCGGGTCATCAATGCGCGACAACGTGTCGGCATGCAGGCGGGTGCTTCCGATGGCCGTTTCGACGCGTCCGACAATCGTCGAAGCGGCCTTGCCGCTGAGTTGCTGGAACAGGATCGCCCGTGCCAGCGCATCGACCGGATCGAACGTCTTGCCCCACCCCGGCGGAGCCTCGATCGGCCCCAGCCGCTTCATCCACGTGCCCAGCCGCCGGTCGCGCCGGGCGAGCCAGTCGTGGGCCTCCTGCACGTCGAAACCACGGCGGAAACGCGGCATGTCAGCGCCTCAGGGCGTTCAGGCCGTACACCAGCCAGCCGAGGATCAGCGCGCTGCCGCCGACCGGTGCCAGGCCTGTGCTGAGCTGCCACAGCGCGCCTCCCACCAGGCTGCCGGAGAACAACAGGGTACCCAGCAACAGCACGTACAGCGCCAGCCGGCCCACGCGGTTCTGCTGGGTCGCGCCGAGCGCGGCCAGCGCCACCCCGTGGCCGAAGGCGTACAGCGCTGCGGTGTTCACATGCGACTGCGCCAAGGCGTCGGCGATGCCGTGCGAGGCGTACGCGGACAGGCCCACCGCCAGCGCGGCAAGCAGGCCGCCACAGCAGGCCAGCAGTGAGGGTTTGCGGGAGCGTCGTTCCAGGTTGAGCATGTTCGGATTCCTTCTGGGACCACCAGCAAAAAAAAACGCGCCGCAGTGAGCGGCGCGTTTTCTGTCACACGTTACATCGCAGGGCCGGGATTACTTGACGGCCCAGTAGATGTCGTACGTACCTTCCGGGGTGAACGACTTGTCCACGCCATCCTTCCAGGTTTCGTACGGACGGTCGATCACTTCGTTGCCACCGGTGACGGCCCAGGCGCGCAGCGCGTTGCGAGCGACGTCCAGACCAGCCATGTGGCCGGTGTAGGCGGCGTGCGCCGAGCGGTGCGGAGCGGCGTGCACGTACTTCACCGGTGCACCGCCGTCGATCTTGACGGTCAGCTGTTCGGCGGTCGCGCCTTCAGCACCCTTCTTCTTGACCGGCTGGGCCACGTCGAAGGCGTACTTCTCGGCACCGAAGTCGGTGGTGATGATGCGGATCGGACCGGCAGCCTCGAGGTTGTTGGCCTCCATCACGCGCTTGATCCACTCCAGGTTGTCCTTGATGGACTTGGTGATCGTTTCCTGACCGCGGTCGACGTTACCGGCGGTGACGACCAGCAGGTCTTCGGCCGGGACATCCACGATGGCCAGGTCGGTCAGCGGGGCTTCGGCGGTGCGGTAGTCGATGTTCGGCACGGTGGCCAGCATGTTGGCCATGCGCGACAGGCCCAGCTTCAGGTCGTCGCCGATGTGACGGCTGACATACAGGCCGGCATAGCGACCGAACAGGTCGAAGCCGTACTTGACGCTGTAGTCCTGGGTGATCTTGACGTTGCGGCCACCCTTGCCGGTCGGCTCGAGGGTGAAGCTGGTCTTCTTGTCGTGACCCTTGGTGGCGTCTTCGATGGCGATGGCCACGTGCTTGCCGGGTTCGGACTCGGTGATCTCCCAGCTGCCCTGGCCCAGCGACGCTTCCTTGGAGGCGAAGTCCAGACGGGCACCCACGCCGGAGGCGGGACCGGAGTGCTTCAGTTCAACGGCGGGATCGCGCAGCAGGAGCGGGTTCCAGTCCTTGAAGCGGCGCAGGCTGTTGACCGTGTCGAACACGATCGTCATCTTGCGGTTGGTCTCGATGCTTTCGGAAATATGGCGCTCGCCCGGCAGAGCCACGCCGATGATGACGAACAGGCCAGCCACGATCCCCAAAGCGATCAGGAACTCGATAATACGGGTCATTCAGGAGTCTCCGGGGCCGATCCCACGGCCGGGTTGATTGAAGCGAAGCGCCAATCCTAGCAGGCTTCGCGGGTGTTATGGATCAGGACTGGCGCACCGGTTTCCTTCCCGGCAGCGGTTTTGAATAGACAAGGAGCGGAAAGATAACGCATCCCGCGTGTCCACATGTAGGGATGACACGGATTTCTTTGCCGCGGGCCACCTGAATGAATCACAACGAGGCGGAAATTCATTGTGGCGCAAGGGATCAGCAGACCTGCGGGCCGGCCAACGGCCGGCCCTTGCGAAGCCAACCGCGTTCACACCAACTGCAGCTCGAAGGCTTTCAGAACCGCCCGGGTACGGTCGCGCACGCCCAGCTTGGACAGGATGTTGGACACATGGTTCTTGATGGTGCCCTCGGCAACGCCCAGTGAATTGGCGATCTCCTTGTTCGAGAAGCCACTGGCCATCAGGCGCAGGATCTCGGTTTCACGGTCGGTCAGCGGGTCCGGCCGGTCCAGGCTGACGAACTCGTTGCGCATGTGTTCCAGTCCGGACAGCAGGCGCTGGGTCACCGCCGGCTGGACCAGCGAACCACCGTCGGCCACGGTCCGGATCGCTCCGACCAGCTGTTCCAGGGTCACATCCTTGAGCAGGTAGCCCTTGGCACCGGCCTTCAGCCCGGCCAGTACCAGCTGGTCGTCATCGAAGGTGGTCAGGATGATGGTCGGCGGCAGCTGGTTGAGCCGGGACAGCATCTGCAGCGCCTCCAACCCGGACATCACCGGCATGCGCATGTCCATCAGCACCACGTCCGGCCGTACCTGGGGCACCAGGTCGACCGCCTGGCGGCCGTCGGCCGCTTCGGCCACCACCTCGATGCCGTCATCGAGCGCCAGCAGCGAGCGGATTCCCTGCCGCACCAGGGTTTGGTCGTCGACCAGGCAGACGCGAATCATCACAACGCTCCTTCAAAGGGTGCCAGCATCAGCACCGGCACGCCGGGAACCGAGGCGCGCAGGCGGAAGCCCTGTCCCCGGCGGGTTTCAATCTGCAGCTCGCCACCGCACTGCTGCAACCGATCACGCATGCCGCGCAGGCCATTGCCGACCACGATACCGTCAGCCCCGACCCCGTCATCATGCGCCTGCACCACCACTTCGCCCCTCGCCTCGCGCCGGACCTGGATCCACAGGTTGCGGGCCCCGGCGTGGCGCACCGCGGTGGTGATGATCTCCTGGGTGCAGCGCAGCAGCACATGGGCATGCTCGGGATCTTCCACGCTGAGCGGCTCTTCGATGTCCAGGTGGATGTCCAGCGAGGGGACCTGCTCGGTCAGCGGGCGCAGGGCTGCGGCCAGGTCGATCGCGCCGCTGTCGCGGATCTGGCTGACCGCTTCACGTACGTCAGTAAGCAGCAGTTTGGCAAGGGTGTGGGCCTGGTGGACATGCTCCTGGGCCTGGCCTTCAGTGATATGGCCGGCCACTTCCAGGTTGAGGCTGAGCGCGGTCAGGTGGTGACCGAGCAGGTCATGCAGTTCGCGGGAAATGCGCGTGCGCTCGTTGACCCGGGCGCTTTCGGCCAGCAGCACGCGGGTGGCGCGCAGCTCGGTGTTGAGCCGGCGCTGCTCCTCGCGGGCGTCGGTCTGCTGGCGGGCGACCAGGCTGGTCACGAAGATGAACATGGAGAAGCCGCCATACAGCAGCGACTGCATCACCGCCTCGAACAGCGAGAACGGCAGGAACAGGTAGTAGACCGGGGCCACCGCCAGCTGGCTGACCAGCAGCCAGATCACCCCGACCCGCGCCGGCAGCATCCACGGGATCACCCCGGCCGCCACCATCATCAGGATGCTGCCCAGGCCCGAGCCGCTCAGGAAGCTCACGCCCAGCGCGCAGATGGTCAGCAACACCAGGATGGCGCGGTCGTACCACGCGGAATGACCGCCGTTGCGCAGGCCACGGGTCAGCCACAGGTAGCCGCCGCCAAAGGCCAGGTACGCCACGAACAGCAGCGCGGCCGGCAGATCCACGCCGGCACTGCGGCGCAGCAGCGCCTCGTACTGGGAATAGACCAGCGGCAGACCGAGCATGACCCAGGTGAACAGGCCGGCCAGTCGCAGAACTCGGGTTTGGCTGAGGTATCCCAACATGGCTGCATCTTAGGCTGAACCTGCGCCCCTGCACCCGGGCAGAAGTCATGCCTGCGTGTGACCGGGCCGGCCACCCATGCAATAATCCCGTGCAGGGTCCCCCGATGGACCAACCGCGTTACCCCACGGAGTCACAATGTCGATTGTCATCCGCGACGTGCGCGAGCACGAGCTCGATTCCGTCCTGGCCCTGAACAACAACGCCGGCCTGGCCATCCTTCCGCTGGATGCCGCACGCCTGCGCCTGTTCTTTGAAACCGCCGAGTACTTCCGGGTCGCCGAACGCGACGGCAACCTGGCCGGTTTCCTGATCGGTTTCGGCAGCAACAGCCAGCACGACAGCAGCAACTTCGCCTGGTTCAAGCAGCACCTGGACAGCAGCTTCTTCTATATCGACCGCATCGTGGTGGCCAGCCGCCGCCGCGGCGGCGGCGTAGGCCGTGCGTTCTATGCCGATGCCCAGAGCTTTGCCGAGCTGCGCTACCCGCAGCTGACCTGCGAAGTGTTCCTGGACCACGGTGCCGACGCCGCCCTGCTCTTCCACGGCAGCTTCGGCTTCCGTGAGGTTGGCCAGAACACCATGCCGCACGTGGATGTGCGGGCCAGCATGCTGCTCAAAGACCTGTGCAGCTACCAGTGGGTGCACGACACCTACGGCGACACGCTGCCGGACGTCCCCTGGGCGGGCCAGCGCCGGCTGCCGCTGGGCGCGCAACGACCGACGGGGACCTGACGTGGCGGCAAACATGGATTTTGAACAGGCCGGTGAGCTGAAGATCGGCCAGGTGGGTATCGCCAACCTGCGCATCCGCACCCTGGATGTGGAACGACTGACCCGCGAGATGCACGAACGCGTGGCCCGCGCGCCGAAGCTGTTCGGCCGTGCCGCGGTAATTCTGGATTTCGGCGGGCTCAGCCGCATGCCGGACGTGGCCACCGCCCAGGCGCTGCTGGACGGCCTGCGCGGTGCCGGCGTGCTGCCGGTGGCGCTGGCCTATGGCAGCACCGAGACCGATCTGCTCTCCCAGCAGTTGGGACTGCCCCTGCTGGCCAAGTTCCGTGCGCAGTACGAGCGCGCCGAGGCCGAACCCACCCCGGCTCCCGCGCCGGCACCGGCGGCGGAAACCC
>JAEWLO010000118.1 GCA_023457475.1 Pseudomonadota bacterium
CTGCAGCGACTGCGCCAGCCGCGCATCGTCGGTGTCGTTGGCGGGGGTGATGATCAGCAGCGTCGGCAGCGGGTTGTCGTGCAGCGCATCGATGGCTTCGCCCAGCCCGGCGCTGTCGCGCAGCTCGGCCAGTCCCTCGTCCGGCGTGCGAACGATCACCGCGCTGACATCGGCACGGCCGCGCAGCGACTCGGCCACCTGGGTGGCCCCGGCGGCGTCCACGGTGGGCTTGAGGAACACATTGATATCGCGCGACTGCTGCACGCTGCCTGCGAAATGTTTGAGGTTGTCCAGCGCGATCGACAGACCCAGCGGCAATGCCAACGCCAGCGCCATCACCATCACCGTGAGCAGCGTCGCCCACGGCTTGCGCCAGGCGCGGCCCAGGCTGAACACCACGCTGTGGCCATGGTGATGCAGCCAGACACCGAGACGCGAGGGGGCGGCCGCTTCCCTGTTCTGCGCGGCACTCATTCGGCAAGGTCCTGCGGCGAGATGTCGTCGACCAGGCGGCCGTGGTCGAGGATGAGCACGCGCTTGCGCATGCGGCGCAGCAGCGGCAGGTCGTGGCTGACCACCAGCACGCTGGTGCCACGCTCCGGAAGTTCGGCAAACAGGGACATGATCTCCGCGGCCAGGGTCGGGTCGAGGTTGCCGGTCGGCTCGTCGGCCACCAGCAGGGTGGGCTCGCCCACGATGGCGCGGGCGATGCCGACGCGCTGCTGCTCGCCCGCCGACAGCTGCGACGGCAGTGCCTTCTCGCGATGGGCCAGGCCCATGCGCTCCAGCACCGAGCGCACGCGCTTGCCGATGTCCGCACGGCGGGTACCGCGCAGGATCAACGGCAGGGCCACGTTCTCGGAAATGCTGCGGTCCATCAGCAGGCGATGATCCTGGTAGACCGCACCGACCTCGCGCCGGTGCCGCGGGATATCGCCGCCGCGCACCTTGAGCAGGTTGCGCTCGGCCAGCAGCACCGCGCCACGGCTGGGACGTTCGTCAAGATGGATCAGCTTGAGCAGCGTGCTCTTGCCGGCACCGGAGTGCCCGGTAACGAACAGCATTTCGCCGGGCGCGACGTCGAAGCTGACGTCCACCAGAGCCTGGTGGCCGCCCGCATACTGTTTGCTGACATTGTCGAAACGCAGGACGCTCATCCCCTGATTATGCAGGACGGGGATGGCGAGGTGGAGACGGGAGTGCGCCCGACCACCTGCCGGGCACTACCGCCGATCGGATTACGACCCTGCCAGCATGCGGCGGATCTTGCGGCCGATCCGGGTCAGGAAGCCGGCACCGGCATCGGCAGGCGGGGCTGCAGTCCGCATCGGCTTGGCGGCCACCTGCACCGGCGTCACCGGCTGCGATGCGGCGTCACCGTTCTCCAGCGGGCGACCATTGCGACGACGACGGCGCTTGCGCGGCTTGCGCTCGCCATCCACCGCCGCACCTTCCGGGGCACCTTCGGCGCGCGGCGGACGGGGCGGACGCGGGGCCTGCGTGGCGGCCACCGGTGCAGCACCGTCGGCAACTGCGGCAACGGTCTCGCCCTCCACGCGCGGCTTGCGCGGGCCGCGCGGACGGCGTTCGCCGCTGCGCTCGCCACGACCGCCACTGCCGCTACCGGAACGACCGCCACTGCGGCCGCCGCCGCGACGCTCTTCCTCGGCGGCACGCGCTTCGCGCGCTTCGCGGAAGATCTGCCCCACGCTTTCGTTGTCCTCGGCTTCCTCGCCTGCAACCGGAGCCGGGCGTTCCGGGCGCGGCAGCGCGGTCAGGATCTCGCTGGTGACCGCTTCCACCGGAATCTTCTGCTCGATGTAGGCCTCGATGTCCGGCAGGCCCATCGCATACCGTTCGCAGGCGAAGCTGATCGCGTCGCCTTCCTCGCCCAGGCGGGCGGTACGGCCGATGCGGTGAACGTAGTCTTCGGCATCGAACGGCAGGTCGTAGTTGTAGACGTACTTGATGCCGTCGATATGCAGGCCGCGCGCGGCCACATCGGTGGCGACCAGGATCTCCAGCTGCCCCTTCTGGAAGCGGTTGAGCAGGCTCTCGCGCTTCTTCTGCGGCACGTCACCGGACAGCACGCCGACGCGGTAGCCGGCGCGCTCCAGCGCACGGGCCACGCGTTCCACGAACACCTTGGTGTTGACGAACACCATGGTGCGCGCGCCTTCGCTGCGCGAGAGCAGGCCCAGCAGCAGCGGGATCTTTTCCTCGTCGGCCGGGAAGTAGATGCGCTGACGCACCCGCGCGGCCGTAATGGATTCGCTTTCCACCACCAGCTTCTGCGGTTCGTTCATGTGCTCATAGGCCAGCTCCAGCACGCGGTGGCTGAGGGTGGCGCTGAACAGCAGGGTCTGGCGGGTGGTGCGCTCGGGCATGCGGCGCAGCAGGAAGCGGATGTCCTTGATGAAGCCCAGGTCGAACATGCGGTCGGCTTCGTCGAGCACGCAGATCTCGCAGGCATGCAGCGAAACCACCTTGTGCTGCTTGACGTAGTCGATCAGGCGACCCGGGGTGGCGATGATCACGTCCACGCCCTGCTGCAGGATCTCGCGCTGCTTGTCGTAGTCGACGCCGCCGTAGACCAGGGCGAAGCGCAGGCCGAGGTCGGAACCGAACTTCACCGCGTCCTTGTGGATCTGGATGGCCAGCTCGCGGGTCGGGGCCAGGATCAGCGCACGCGGATCTTCCGGCTTGCGGTCGGCCAGTGCGGGACGGCTGAGCAGGCGGTTGACCACCGCGACCAGGAACGCCAGCGTCTTGCCGGTGCCGGTCTGCGCCTGGCCGGC
The DNA here is from genome assembly GCA_023457475.1 of Pseudomonadota bacterium. Classification (GTDB taxonomy): domain Bacteria; phylum Pseudomonadota; class Gammaproteobacteria; order Xanthomonadales; family Xanthomonadaceae; genus Stenotrophomonas. The sequence continues at coordinate 2,799 of JAEWLO010000118.1, forward strand.
CACGTCGCCCCCGGCCAGCGCGACCGGCAGGGTCAGCGCCTGGATGGGCGTGCAGCGGGTGAAACCAGCGCCTTCAAGACCGGCCTGCAGGGCCGGATGCAGCTCGAAGGAAGAGAAGGTCAAATCGGTCAGCGGTTTGTCGCTCATGAGTCCGTCTTGGTAAGGCCAACCCGGCAGTGGTGCCGGTGGCTTGCAATCTTTGGAGGGCACCGTCGCCATGCGGCCCCTGCGCCAGGAATGCCGGGGCCGGAACGGGAGGTCGCGGGCCGCTGCACAATGCCCCAGTTTAGCGCAATGTGGCGGCCAAACCGGGGTAGGCGTCTCAGCCGACCATGAGAGGCACCGCCACGGCGGCCGTTGATGCCGATTTCACCCGCCCGGACGCCAGTTGAACGACGGCGGCCCCCCTGCTTTAAGTGCCGCGCTGCCGCCCGCATCTTCCAGACAAGGACCCGGCAAAGCGCGATCTCCATCACAGGATGCAGCGTTGCGGCCGGGGACTGTGCCCCGGGTTCGATAGGGGTACACTGCCCGCCGTGAGCGTCCAGGCATCCCACCGGACGCACCGCTGGCCGCCCAGGCGACCACGAGGCAGCAGACGCGGACAGGGCCGGCATGGCCTGCCCCGGTTCAACCCTCCGGCCTGGCCGGGTGCACTCCAAACGAGAGACCAAGATGAGCGACAAGGTTGTAAAGGTCAGCGCCGCTGACTTCGACGAAGCGGTACTGAATTCCAAGGAACCGGTGCTGGTGGACTTCTGGGCCGAGTGGTGCGGGCCCTGCAAGATGATCGCTCCGGCGCTCGACGAACTGGCCGATGCCTATGACGGCCGCGCCAAGATCGCCAAGGTCAATGTCGACGAACAGCGCGAGCTGGCGGTCAAGTACCACGTCCGTTCGATCCCCTATCTGCTGGTCTTCAAGGATGGCCAGAAGGTTGCCGAGCAGGTCGGTGCGGTGGGCAAGGCCCAGCTGGCCAGCCTGATCGACAAGGCCCTGGCCTGATCCAGCCCGGCAGCCGGCCCGCCGGCTGCCCTGCGGGCCCCGCCCCGCGTGAATAGACCGCC
>JAEWLO010000119.1 GCA_023457475.1 Pseudomonadota bacterium
GGCCGGCCCTCATGAACGCCGGGCACCTATCGGTCCGCCCCCCGATCAGCGAGAATCGACCCGGTCCCCTCCAGCCGACGGGACGCCCCTTCATTTCCGCCGACTGGAGAGAGACGCGTGGAAGCAGCCGTACACTTCATCAACAGCATCATCTGGAGCAAGGCACTGATCTTCGTGTGCCTGGCGGCCGGCCTGTACTTCAGCGTACGCACCCGCTTCATGCAGATCCGCGGCTTCGTGGAAATGTGCCGCCTCACCGTGGCGGGCGAAAAATCCGACGCCGGCGTGTCCTCCTTCCAGGCGCTGGCCATGTCGATGGCCGGCCGCATGGGCATCGGCAACATCGCCGGCGTGGCCACCGCCATCGCCTTCGGCGGTCCCGGTGCCATTTTCTGGATGTGGGTGATGGGCTTCCTCGGCGCGTCCACCTCCTACGTGGAATGCACCCTCGCGCAGATCTACAAGACCAAGGACGCCGAAGGGCGCTACCGCGGCGGCCCGGCCTACTACATTGAAAAGGCCATGGGCCTGAAGTGGTACGCGCTGGCCTTCGCCATGGCCACCATCGTGGCTGCCGGTTTCCTCATGCCGGGCGTGCAGGCCAACGCCATTGCCGACAGCATCATCAATGCCTGCCGTGGCGGTGCCCTGTGCGGTCCGTTGGACGGTCAGGCCTTCGGCATGGACGCCGTGCTGGCGCTCAAGCTGGGCATCGGCATCGTGGTCGCCCTGCTGCTGGGCGTGGTGATCTTCGGCGGCGTCAAGCGCATTGCCAACTTCGCTGAAATCGTCGTGCCCTTCATGGCCGCCGGCTTCATCGTGATGGCCATCGTCATCATGATCCTCAACGCCGACCAGGTGCCGGAGATGTTCAACATCATCTTCAGCAGCGCCTTCGGTACCCACGCCGCGTTCGGTGCCATGATGGGCCTGGCCGTGGAGTGGGGCGTCAAGCGTGGCATCTATGCCAATGAAGCCGGCCAGGGTACCGGCCCGCACGCGGCGGCTGCCTCGGAGGTCTCGCACCCGGCCAAGCAGGGTTACGTGCAGGCTTTTGCGATCTACTTCGACACCATGATGGTGTGCACCGCCACCGCCTTCCTCATCCTCGCCAGCGGCACCTACAACGTGTACTCGCCGGTGGCCGGTGCCGAGCCCGTGTTCGTCGGCCTGGCCGGCATTCCGGAAGGCGCCGGTTACGCGCAGGCCGGCGTGGAAGCGGTGCTGCCGGGCTGGGGTGCGTCGTTCGTGGCGGTGGCGATCTTCTTCTTCGCCTTCACCACCATCATGGCCTATTACTACATGGCCGAAACCAACCTCAGCTACATCAACCACAACCGCAAGCGCCCGCTCACCGTGCTGCTGCTGCGCCTGGGCATCATCGGCATGGTGGTGTTCGGTGCGTTCCACAACGCCCAGTTGGCCTGGGCATTGGGCGACATCGGTGTGGGCCTGATGGCCTGGTTGAACATCATCGCCATCCTGATCGTGCAGCGCCCGGCCATGCTCGCCCTGCGCGATTACGAACGGCAGAAGAAGCTGGGGCTGGACCCCACCTTCGACCCCGATGCCCTGGGCATCAAGAACGCCGACTTCTGGCGTCAACGCAAGCTGGAGCCCTCCCGTAGTGAATGATCCCTGGAAGAACGCGCGTCGCCCGTCCGCACGGCCGCCGCGCGCCACCCCGCTGCCGCCACGCGAGGGCGGCACACCGACGCCGCCGGGGCGCGGCAACGACGAACTGCGGCTGTACGGCTGGAATGCCGTGCAGGCGCTGTTCGAGAAGCGGCCGCAGGCGCTGCGCAAGCTGTATCTGGTCGAAGCGCTGATCCCGCGCCTGCAGCCGATGCTGAAGTGGTGCGTGGCCAACCGCGTCGGTTACCGCGTGGTGGAAGAGGGCGACCTCAACAAGCTCGCGGCCACCACCCACCACGAAGGCCTGGTGGCCGATGTGCTGCGCGCGCCGATGCTGGACCTCGATGCATGGCTGGCATCGCAGCCGGCCGGAGCCCCGATCCTGGCCCTGTGGCTGGACGGCGTCGGCAACCCGCACAACTTCGGGGCGATCCTGCGCTCGGCCGCGCACTTCGGCGTGGCCGGCATCCTGCTGCCGCCGGAGGCCACGCTGGCCCTGTCCGGTGCGGCGGCGCGAGTGGCCGAAGGCGGTGCCGAGGCGGTGCCGCTGGTGCGCCTGCCCGAGCTGCCGCAGGCCATGGCGCAGCTGCGGCAGGCCGGTTTCGGGCTGGCCGCCACGCTGGTCGACGGCGGGCAGGACCTGTTCGCCGCCGCGCTGCCGTCGCGGCTGGTGTACGTGATGGGGGCGGAAGGTGAGGGCATGGACCGCACGCTCGCGCAGGACTGCGACACCCAGGTGTCCATTCCGGGCAGCGGTGCGGTGGAAAGCCTCAACGTGGCGTCGGCCACGGCCGTGCTGCTGTCGCAGTGGTATCGCCAGCACGCACGTTGAAGCAGGATTGACCGGGACGACGCGCACAGACGCGTCCTCCCGTGCGGTGGGATCAGCGGCGTGGAGACCGATGATTCGGACTTGTCGCATGGTGATGGAGGTTGAGGATCCGTCACAGTGCCCGGCGGTGCGGTATTGCGTAGGTGAGGAGAGACACCCACGCAGTGCGGCGCTGTTGTCCGGATCACGGACCATCCGTGGCACTCACCGCGTGGGGTGTGATGAAATCCCGGTGACCCGGTCGCGCTGCGACCGGGTTTTTTTATGCAACGGTGAATGATTCGCGCTTGGTAGCTTGTCAATTGCGACACCCCTTGTCGTGATTGGTATCAACCTATGTGTCGCAGTTCTCAAATCGAAAACATCGCGTGATTTGACGATTTTTCCAATTGCGCCGGCTGTGCAGATTGCCGGTGCGGAGGCCAGGTCCTCCGCATCACTTTCCGCTACAGAGGACGCATCCCATGACCTTCCATCCGTCGCAGGCATCCCGCCTGGTCTCCCTGGCCCTGATCGCCGCCGCCCTGGGC
>JAEWLO010000120.1 GCA_023457475.1 Pseudomonadota bacterium
CCCCCACACCGCGCAGATGGAACCTGCTGTCCGTCGACGCTGTTCCTTTGCCCGTTTTCCAGGAATTTCCAAGGAGTTCCCCATGTTGGATGCCAACCTGCAGTCCCAGCTCAAGACCTATCTGGAACGCGTCACCCGCCCGATCCAGATCACCGCACAGGTGGACGACGGCGAAAAGTCGCAGGAGATGCTGGAACTGCTGAACACCCTGGTGACGCTCTCGCCGCAGATCAGCCTGGACGTGCGCCGCGACGGCGACTCCCGCACGCCGTCGTTCGCGCTCGCCACCCCGGGCCAGGACATTCACCTGCGTTTCGCCGGCCTGCCGATGGGGCACGAGTTCACCTCGCTGGTGCTGGCCCTGCTGCAGGTCGGCGGGCACCCATCGAAGGCCACCGCCGAGCTGATCGAGCAGGTGCGCAACCTGGACGGCGATTACCGCTTCGAGACCTACTTCTCCCTTTCGTGCCAGAACTGCCCGGACGTGGTCCAAGCGCTGAATCTGGCGGCGGTGCTGAACCCGCGCATCCAGCACGTGGCGATCGACGGCGGCCTGTTCCCGGCGGAAGTGGAAGCCCGCCAGATCATGTCCGTGCCCACCATCTACCTCAATGGCGAGGTGTTCGACCAGGGCCGCATGACCCTGGAACAAATCGTCGCCAAGCTCGACACCGGTGCCGCCAGCCGCGACGCGGAGAAGATCGCGGCCAAAGCTCCCTTCGACGTGCTGGTGGTGGGCGGTGGCCCGGCCGGCGCGGCTGCGGCGATCTATGCCGCGCGCAAGGGCATCCGCACCGGCGTGGCCGCCGAGCGTTTCGGCGGCCAGGTGCTGGACACGATGGCGATCGAGAACTTCATCTCGGTCAAGGAGACCGAGGGCCCCAAGCTCGCCACCGCGCTGGAACAGCATGTGCGCGAGTACGAGGTGGACATCATGAACCTGCAGCGTGCGACCGCGCTCGTGCCGCCCGGTGAGGACGGGCTGGTGGAAATCAAGCTGGAGAACGGTGCCTCGCTGAAGTCCCGCTCGGTGATTCTCTCCACCGGTGCACGCTGGCGGCAGATGAACGTGCCCGGCGAAGACACCTACCGCAACAAGGGCGTGGCGTACTGCCCGCACTGCGATGGCCCGCTGTTCAAGGGCAAGCGCGTGGCGGTGATCGGCGGTGGCAACTCGGGCGTCGAAGCGGCCATCGATCTCGCGGGCATCGTGACGCATGTGACCCTTCTGGAATTTGATGACACACTGCGCGCCGATGACGTTCTGCAGAAGAAACTGCGCAGCCTGGGCAATGTCACCATCATCACCAGCGCACTCACCCAGGAAGTGCTGGGCGACGGCCAGAAGGTGACGGGGCTGGTGTACAAGGATCGCATCGGCGGCGATGCGCACCGGGTCGAACTGGAGGGTATCTTCGTGCAGATCGGCCTGCTGCCCAACACCGAATGGCTGAAGGATTCGGTCGCGCTGTCCCCGCGCGGCGAGATCGTCATCGACGACCGGGGCCAGACCAATGTCGCAGGCGTGTTCGCCGCTGGAGATTGCACTACCGTACCCTACAAGCAGATCATCATCGCCATGGGCGCAGGCTCCACCGCCGCACTCAGCGCGTTCGACCACCTGATCCGCACCACCGTTCCCAAGAGCAGCGGCGCTGTCGCCGAAGCTGCCTGAAACGACAGGTTCCCGGTCCGCCGGGAACCTTTTCCATCTACTGGGTCATCCACGCCGTCACCCGGTCCATTGTCTAGAGGTACAGGGAAATGAACCTACGTGATCTGAAATACCTCGCGGCGCTGGCTGACCACCGTCACTTCGGTCGCGCGGCGGCGGCCTGCCATGTGAGTCAACCCACGCTGTCGACCCAGCTGCGCAAGCTCGAGGACGAGCTGGGCGTGGCGCTGGTGGAGCGGTCGCCCCGCAAGGTGATGCTCACCAACGCCGGTCTGGATATCGCCGCACGCTCCAGAACCATCGTCAATGAAATCGAAGAACTGAAGGAAGCCGCCCGCCGCGCCCGCGACCCGGAAGCGGGCACCGTCCGGCTGGGCATCTTCCCGACGCTGGGTCCGTACCTGCTGCCGCATGTCATCCCTCACATCCGTGAGCGCTATCCGCACCTGGAACTGCTGCTGGTGGAGGAGAAGAGCGACGAACTGCTGTACCGCCTGCGCGAAGGTCGGCTCGACGCCGCACTGCTCGCGTTGCCGCTGGACGACGACCAGCTGCACACGGAGTTCCTGTTCGAGGAGCCGTTCCTGCTGGCAGTGCCGGGTACCCACCCGCTGGCGCGCCGGCATCACCTCGACGCGCAGGAGCTGTCGGCTCACAAGCTGCTGCTGCTCGAAGACGGCCATTGCCTGCGCGACCAGGCCCTGGCGGTCTGTCGCCTGTTCGGAGCCAACGAGAAGTCCGAGTTCCGCGCCACCAGCCTGGAAACCCTGCGCCAGATGGTGGCGGCGGATGTAGGGATGACCCTGCTGCCGACCCTGTCGATCAAGCCGCCGGTGCCGCGTTCGGAAACCATCCGCCTGCTCGACTTCCGCGGCGAAGGCCGCCCCAGCCGTCGCGTGGCGATGGTGTGGCGGCGCAGTTCGGCGATGACCGAGTTTCTCAGCCAGCTGGCAGTGCAGTTCAAACGCCTTCCGGAGGATCTGCTGACCCTGGCTCCCGGCGACAATCCGCCCGCCCCCCGCGCGGCGACGGGCAGAGAAGCCGCCGCAGCGGCCAGCGGCTGAACCGGCCACCTTCCCGGGCCGGGGCCCCGGGTCGCTTCCTTTCCCGATAGGTCGCACAATAGATCCAGGCGGTGCCAGCAGGCACCGCCTTTTGCTTGCGTCTTTTACTCGTCATCAAGGAGCGACCCATGTCCCCCGCCAGCGGACTGCCCCCGTCCATCACCGTTTCCAGCCACGACATGGACCGCCTCGACGCCATGCTCGAAGCCCCGGCCATCGCGCAGTCTCCGGCCGGCCAGGCGCTGGCCCGTGAAC
>JAEWLO010000121.1 GCA_023457475.1 Pseudomonadota bacterium
GAATTTAATCAGATTGCCATGCAGATGTAAATGGGAATGATTCGCGATGGTGGCGGGCGTTGGCCGGATCGGGAGATGATGATGTGCTGCTGGCCGGCCAACGGCCGGCGCTACAGCGTCACCTCACGTCTCGGACCACCGTCGCAACAGGTTGTGATACACGCCGGTCAACTGCAGCACGGCCGACGCATCCGCCCCAGTCACCCGCAGTTTCTCGATCGCCGTATCCATCTCCAGCAGCGCCCGCCGCTGGCTGTCGTCCCGCACCATGCTCTGCACACAGAAGAACGACGCCACGCGTGCGCCCCGGTTGACGGCATTGACCTTGTGCAGGCTGCTCGACGGGTACAGCACCAGATCGCCGGCGGGCAGCTTCACCTCATGCTCGCCGTAGGTGTCGCTGATGATCAGCTCGCCGCCGTCGTAGCTGTCCGGCTCGCTCAGGAACAGCGTGCACGACACATCCGAGCGCAGGTGGCTGAGCTGGCCGTCCACCTGCTGGCGCATCACCGCGCCGTCCACATGGAAGCCGTACTCGCCGCCGCCCTGGTAGCGGTTGAAGCGGGGCGGCAGAATCCGTAGCGGCAGCGCGGCGGCGAAAAACAGCGGATGCCGTTCCAGCGCCGCCAGCACGATGCGGCCCAGCTCCGCCTTCACCGGTGAGGCGTCGGGAAGCTGGTGGTTGCGTTTCACCTGTGCCCCCTGCACGCCGACCGTTTCACGGCCGTCGGTCCAGTCCGCCGCGGCAAGCGCGCGCTGCAGGTGGGCCAGTTCGTCGGGACGCAGGACGTTCGGAACGTGCAGGAGCATGGCCAAGTCCTTAGAAGCGGTAATCCGCGCTGAGCAGGAAGCTGCGCGGGACTCCGGGAGTGTAGCGGTAGCCACTTTTGTTGATCGCGGCCACGTAGTCCTTGTCGAACAGGTTGTAGCCGTTCAGGCGAAGCGACAGCTGCTTGCTGATTTCATACGACAGCACCATGTCGTACACGGTGTACGACTTCGTGTACGCCGGTGTCCCCACCGCGCCATCGGTGCCACGGTGCAGACCGCCGGAATAGCGCACACCGCCGCCGACGGTCAGGCCGAACGGCAGGGCGTAGGTGGTCCAGGCGGTGAACGTGTCGCCGGGGGTGTAGGTCAGGTTGCGGGTGCCGTCGGCGGCCACGTTCGCGCCTTCCTCGACCTTCGTGTCCAGATGGCTGTACCCGGCTGACACCGACCAGTTGTCGGTGATGCGGCCCACGGTGGAGACCTCGATGCCCTGCACCGACTTCTCGCCGGTCTGGGTCGGGTTGCCGGCGTCGTCCAGCACCTGGGTGTTGATCTCGTTGCTCACTTCGGTCTTGAACAACGCCAGATTCAGGGCCAGCGCGTCGTCCATGAAGGCCCACTTGGTGCCCACTTCGAAGGTCTTGGCCTTCTGCGGGTCCAGGCGCGGGTTGTCCAGGCTGCTGGCCGAGCTGCTCAGGGCGAAGTTGCTGCCGCCCGGCGGCTGCTGCGAGAGCGCGTAGTTGGCATACAGGCTGACGACGCTGCCCACCTTGTAGACCGCGCCCAGCTTCCAGTTCAACAACGTGTCCGAATGTTCCAGCGTCGGGTTGGCGATCACCGACCCGGCCGGCAGGCTGCCGCAGGCGGGACCGCGGCCGCCGCACACCGAGGCGCTCTGGTACTCGGTCTTGTAATGGTCCGCGCGCAGGCCGCCGGTGACCAGGAAGTTCTCACCGAAGTGCAGCGTGTCGAACAGGTACACGGACGAGGTGGTGGTTTTGCCGAACGTGTCCGCGCCGTTGTGCGCCCAGGTCAGGCCCGTGGCATTCCAGTCAGGGTGGTACAGGTTGGCGGCCGACCACGTGGTGCCATTGGTGGCGGCCTGGCCGAAGGTCTCCAGTTCCTCGCGGGTGAACTCCAGGCCCGCGCTCAGGTTGTGCAGCACCGTGCCCGTGTTGAAGTCGGCGCGCAGGTTGAGCTGGTCGGTGAGGATCGTATTGCGCTGGTCCTTGAAGGTCGGCAGGCTGCGCGCGATGGTGTAGGTGTCCAGGTTGGCGGGGTCGGTGTAGCGGATGTTGCCGCTCGGCGCGCCGTTGGCTGCGCGCGTGCCGGTGCCCATGAACGCGGTGAGCAGGTAGTCCTGTTCGGTGCGGCCCCAGCGGGCGATGTTGGTCAGGCGCACGTTGTCATTGAAGTCGTGCTCGAAACGGAACGTGGCCATCTTCGCGGTCACGTCGTCATGGTCGGCGCGGGTGCCGTAGAAGCCCTCCGGGTCCACCGGGTGCCCGGCCAGCTGCTCCAGTGTGGGCTGCGGGGTCCAGCCGGGCAGGCCCAGCGTCGGCACGCCGCCGTCCGGAGTGTTCTGCTGGTTCACGTACAGCAGGTTCAGCACATAACGGGTGTCGGTGCCCAGCCCGAACGCCAGCGAGGGTGCGATGCCCCAGCGACTGTTGTTCACATGGTCGCGGCCGGCCTGGTCGTTGTCCTGCCACATGGCATTCACGCGCAGCGCGCTGGTGGCTCCCAGCGTCTGGTTCCAGTCCGCGGTGGTGCGGGCCTGGTCATCGGTGCCCACCGAGGCGGTACCACTCACGCCGTTCTGCAGGGTGGCCTGCTTGCTCACCATGTTGATCGCACCGGTCGGCGCAGAGCGACCGTTGTCGGTACCGGCCGGCCCTTTGCTCACTTCCACCTGCTCGGTATTGAAGACATCGCGCGAGATCGAGCCGACGTCGCGCACCCCATCGACGAAGATGCTGCTGGAGGTGTCGAAGCCACGCATGAAGATGCTGTCGCCGGTGTTGGTGTTGCCGTTCTCTCCCACATAGAACGTGCCCACGCCCGGGCTGTTGCGCAGCGCGTCGGTCAGCGTGGTCGCGCCCTGCTGGTTGAACAGGTCGCGGGTGATCACCTGGACGGTCTGCGGCGTGTCCTGCAGGGTCTGGGTGAACTTCGGCGAGGCGACCTTTTCCACCTTGTACCCACGCGCGGCGTGCACGTCGATCTGGTCGAGGGTCTTGGCGGTGTCGGCGGTCTGGGCCTGCGCGGCGGCGGGCAGGGCGGCGAGGCCGAGGCCGGCCACCAGGCTGGCGGTGGCCAGGCTGACGGCGCTGCGGGTGGGCGTGGCGTGTTTGCGGCTCTTGATCATGTGGACGGGGACCTGGAAACGGAAAGGGAAAAAGCGAACCGGCATGCGCGGGCAACAGCCGCACGGGCAGGGCAGGGGATGGGGACACGGCGGACGAGCGGAACGCGCGATCTGGAGCGGGGACGACGTGGGCAGCAGCGGCTGCCGGGTCTGCGCGGGGACTTACGCCCGGGCCGGTGGGGCCTGGGAGCGGTGCGAGCGTGGGGCGCGCAGAAAGCGGGTGCCGACAGGCAGCGTCGGCAGTGCCGTGGATGCCAGGGCCTGGGTCGCCAGGGAGTTCGCCGTCAACAGCAGGGGCGGCTCGCCATGACGGCTGGACTCAGGCTCCGCCTCAGCGCCGATACCGGCCTGCAG
>JAEWLO010000122.1 GCA_023457475.1 Pseudomonadota bacterium
GCCAGAAGGCCAACGTGGTCCAGCGATTCGGTGAGGACGTGACCAACAAGAAGACCAACGCCGCGAACAAGAGCGACGAAGTCGCCTGCCGCTGGGTGGCGCTCTCGGCGCTGAAGGCGCTGCAGGATGGAGCCAAGTCGCGTGGTGCCAACGCCGTGGTCGACGTGGTGAGCTATTACAAGAAGAACGAGTACAAGAGCGCCACCAACTACCAGTGCTTCGCCGGTGCCATCCTGGCCGGGGTGGCCCTGAAGGGGACGTACGCCAAAGTGAAATGACCGCCTGCGGTCATTTCACGGGTAGCAGCCGACCCACGGTCGGATGACATTCGAAAAGACGTCCGGCCAGGCGTTTGACCTGAACGTCATCGCGACAATGATGAACCTGAATCCGCCGAACGCCGGAAAACCGGCAGCGCGCCGTCGCTGCCGGCTTTCCCCGTTGCGTGCTTTCCGACACAATCAACGCAACACTTCCCAGGGCAACGCCCCGCGGGCATGCAAGCCTACGTCTACAAAAGCCAACGCAAGCAGGACACTTACGTCTACCTCGCCGTCCGTGATGACTTCAGCGCCGTTCCGGACGCCTTGAAGGCCACGCTGGGCCCGTTGTCATTCGTGCTCGAAGTCGCCCTGACCCCGGAACGTCGCCTCGCCCTGGCCGACGCCGACGCCGTGCGCGCCAATCTGGCCGAGCGCGGCTTCCATCTGCAGATGCCGCCGCCGCCGGTTGCGCCGGTGGCCGTGCCGCGTCGTCGCGATGACTGAGTCCCTCTACCGCCGCGCCGTTGTCACGGCATTCGCCGCCGGTGTCGTGCTGTCGCTCGCGGTGGGACTGGGCGGCATCGCGGCTGCGGTGGGGGCCACCCTGGCGCAGCCGGCGTTCGCCCTGGCGGTGTCCTGGTGGCGGCGCAGCCGCACCCTGCCGCCCCCGGCAGCGACGAAGGGCGCACCGGCTCGATTCAAGCGCCTGTGGAAGCAGGACATTCCCTCGCTGCTGGCCTTGTGGGGTGTCGGCGCGGTCGCGCTGGCGCTGCTGGTTGCCTGGCCCTTGGGCGCGCTGCACGACAGCGGCAGCCTCGCCGCTGTGCTGGGGCTGAGCGTGGCGGTCAGTGCCGCCCTGCTCGGCGTCTGGCGCACCTGGCCGCTGTGGAATGAACTCGAACGCAGCGATGGCAGCCTCCCGCGGCACTGGCGCAGCCTGGCCGGGCGCGACCTCAGCGCGTGGCGGGGACTGGTGGTGGCTGCCCTGGTGGTGGCCCTGTGCGCGCTGATCGTGCTGCCGGCGTGGCCGGCGCTGGTGCCGTCCGGATGGCACTGGCCGCTGGCCATCGTCGTGCTGCTGGTCTCGCCCCTGGTCCGCTTCGCGCTGCAGCGGGTGAGTCCGGCCGAGACCCTTGTGACTGTCCCCGCACCCGTGCCGGCCCGCGACCTGTTCGACGCCGCCGACACCGTGGACGCCGGTCCGCTGGAGCCGATGCCCGCACACGACCGGCTGCCCGCGCTGTACGAGGCCGCGCGCAGCGGTCGCGTCGACCGCGCGCTGCAACTGCTGGAGGCCGGGGTCGACCCGCGCGCGCTGCCCGACCCTGCCTGGCGCGATCAGCGCAGCCTGGTGGTGCTGGCCGCCGTCCTGCCAGACCTTCGCCTCCTGCGTGCGCTGATCGCACGCGGCGCGGACCTCAACACCCCGCACAAGGGCATGACCCCGCTGCTGGCCGCCACCCGCGACAGCTGGCACGGCCGTCCCGAAGCGGTGATGACCCTGCTGGCCAATGGCGCGGATTCGCGCGCTGCGGACAGCGAAGGCAACACCCCCCTTCATCACGCCGCGCGCAGCTCCGACCCGGGCGTGGCCGCGCTGCTGCGCGACGCCGCCGCCGAAGTCGACGCGCTCAACCAGGAAGGCTGGTCGCCGCTGGCTGTCGCCTGCCAGGTTGGCAACTGGCGACTGGCGCGCTTTCTGCTCGAACGCGGTGCCAAAACCGAGCCGGCAGACGGCACGCCGGTGCTGCTGGCCGCGGCGGGTACTGAAGAAGACGATCCCGCGGGCGTACAGCTGCTGCTGAAGCACAAGGCGCGCGCCGATGCCCGCGACCGCCAGCGCCGCAGCGCCCTGCACGAAGCTGCGCTGGCCGGGCACGTCGACATCATCGATGTGCTGCTCGCCGCCGGAGCCAATCTGGAAGCACGCGACGCGCTCTCGCGCACGCCGTGGCTGGAAGCCGCGCGCGCCGGTCGCGCGGCGGTGGTCGAGCACCTGCTGCCGCACACGCCGGATCTCAACGCCGTCGATATGGAAGGCCGTAACGCGGTATTGCTGGCGTGCATGGCCGACACCGTCTCGCCCCTGCTGGTCCGCCGCCTGCTCGAACTCGGCATTCCCGGCGACGTACGCGACCCGCAGGGCCGCCGCGCGGTGGACATCGCCGCAGCGGCCGGACGCTGGGCGATCGTCTCGCTGCTTGATCGCAGCTACCCGCTCCCGGCCGCGGTCAGCGATGGCCTGACGGCCAGCGCGGATGCCAGCGAGCCCGGTACGCCCCTGCTCCCCGACCGCCCGCCACTGGACCTGCTGCGCGAGGCGCTCGGATTCGGCAACTTCGATGGCATGGCACCGCTGGCCCGCCTGTGCAGTGCCGATGAGCTGGGCAGTCTGCTGCACGACGCGGCGCTGGCCCTGGACCCGCAGGCTGTGGACTGGCTGCTGGCGCACGGCGCGGCAGCGGAAGTACTCGATGCCTGCGGCGATACCCCGATGTTCGCCCTGCTTGCGCGCGGTATCGATGCCGTACCCGCGCTGCAGGTGCTGCTGCGCCGGGGCGTGTCCCCCGCCGGTGCCGGCGGCCTGGCGCGCCTGCTGGCCGCCTGCGCGCAGCACGACCATGCCTCGCGCGGGTTGGAGCAGCTGGCGCTGGAACTGCTGGAACGTGGTGCCGACCCGTTCGCACCGTCGCCGGCCGGCGACCCGCCGCTTTCCCTGGCGGTGCGTCTGGGTTGGCTGCGGTTGCAGCAATCCCTGCTCACGCTGGGCGTGGACCGGGAGGCGCGCGACAGCCACGGCATGACCGCGCTGCACCTGGCCACCGCGCTCGCCCGCGAAGGCTCGCTCAAGCTGCTGGTGCAGCAGGGCGCGTCGCCGGAAGCCCGCGCCGCCGACGGCCAGACCCCGCTCGGCGTGGCGCTCTCCATTGGCCGCCGCGATCTGGCCGACTGGCTGGACTGGCGGGTATGGCCGCTGCCGCGCCGCACGCTGCGCGAAGCCGACCTGCCGTCCGCCGCCATGGTCGGCGACGCCGATGCGGTTCGCCGCCTGATCGATCTCGGCTTCGCGGTGGACGCGGTTGACGCGCAGGGTTGCACCGCGCTGCTGCGCGCCGCCGGTGGCGGGCATCTGGCCGTGGTCGATCTGCTGCTGGCGCGCGGAGCCAACCCGCAGCACGCCGCGCAGAGCGGGGCCACGCCGCTGTCCGCGGCGGTCAGCATGCGCCAGACCGGCATCGTGTCCGCGCTGCTCGATGCCGGCGCGGAGCTGGAATACCGCCTGCCGGGCGGCGTGACCGTGCTGATGCTGGCATCGGCGCTGGGTCTGCCGGACATTGCCGCACGTCTGCTCACCGCCGGGGCCAACGTGCATGCGGGCGATGCCCAGCAACTGGGCCCGCTGCACTGCGCCGCGCTGTATGGCTTCAGCGCACGCGACCGTTCGCGTCTGCTCGCCCTGCTGGACACCCTGCTGCTGTCCGGCGCGGAGCCGGACCAGCCGGCCGCCGGTTCGGTCACCCCGTTGCTGCTGCTGCTCGGCGCGCGTGCCGAGCCGGGCACCTCCTGCGATGAGCAGGTGGTGCTGGCTGCAGTGGAACGGCTGCTGGACGAGGAGGTCTCGCTGGAGGCACGCGACCCGCGCGGCTTCGGCCCGCTGCATCTGGCCGCGCTGCACGGCCTGCCGCTGCTGGTGCAGCGCCTGCTCCGTGCCGGAGCGGACCCCGACGTGCGCGACGCGCTCAACCGCAGCCCGCGCGAAATCGCGGTGATGCGGGGCTTCATCGACGTCGCCGGCGAATTCGAGCCCCGCGTGCCGGGCGTTTCCTCGATGGCACGGTTCCTGCGCGACAACGGTTAGTCCGCCGTTGCCGTCAATCGCGCCGGGGCGGGTCCGCGCCGTGCGCGCTGTCCCGTCCCGCATCGGCCTCGAACAGATGCATCAGGTCGGCCCGCGCATCGCGCGAGGTCTGGATCACCGCGGCTTCGTCGTCATACACCAGGTACTGATCGCGCAGCAGCTGGTCATCGTGTTCGCGGAAGCGCTGCACGTGCGCGCGCGCGATCTCCGTCGACAGGCCCAGTGCGATCAGTAGACGCTCGCTCAACTCCAGGCTGGTACCGAACACTTCGCGGAACGGTTCGGCCGACATGTCCATCAACCGCCACGCGTGCTGGCGGTTGCGTGCGCGCGCCAGCACTATCGCCTGCGGGTACATGCGCCGGATCAGGCGGGTGGCGCGCATGTTCGCGTCCGGATCGTCCAGGGTGATGACGAACACGCGGATATGCTCGCCGCCGGACGCACGCAGCATCTCCGGCCGGGTCGGATCGCCGTAATACAGCTTGTTACCGAAACGGCGCAGGTCGGACACCGTATCCGGATTGGATTCCAGTGCCACGAACGGAATCTTCTGCGCGGTGAGCAGGCGGGCCACCACCTGGCCGAAGCGGCCCATGCCGGCGATCAGCACTGTCGGCGGCGTGCCTTCGGTGTCCACGGTATCGGCTGGCCGTTCCTCGGCCGCGCTGCGCTCGCGACCCAGCAGCCGCAGCAGCGCGATCATCAACAAGGGGGTGAGCGCCATCGACAGGCCGACCACCGCGACCAGACGGTCGTGATTGGCGGCACCGAGCAGGTGCACGCGCTGCGCTTCGTTGAACACCACAAAGGCGAACTCTCCGCCCAGCCACAGCACGCTGCCCAGCAGCAGCGCATGCCGCGTGCTCAACCGCGCCAGCTTGCCCAGTCCGAACAGCAGGGAGAACTTCACCACCAGCAACGCCGCCACGCCGATCGCGATCAGCCCGGGCTCGGCGACTACCCGGTCCAGGTCGATCCCCATGCCCACCGCGATGAAGAACAACCCCAGCAGCAGACCCTTGAACGGTTCGATCTGCGATTCGAGTTCATGCCGGAACTCCGAATCGGACAGCAGCACACCGGCCAGGAACGCACCCAGGCTGGGACTCAGGCCGGCTTCCTGCATGAACCACGCGGTGCCCAGCACCACCAGCAGCGCCATCGCGGTGAATACTTCCGGGCTGCGGGTCCGCGCGATGATGTTGAACAGCCTGCGCAGGACCGGTCGCCCACACAGGATCACCACCGCCAGCGCACCCAGCGCCACCGCCACGTCGCTCCAGTGCAGGGTCTGGTTCTTCGCCCCGCCCAGCAGGGGAATCGCCGCCAGCAGCGGAATCGCGATCAGGTCCTGGAAGAGCAGAATCGCAAAGCCCAGCCGACCATAGTCGGTGTTCAGGCCCTTGTGCTCGGACAGCAGCTGCAGGCCCACGGCGGTGGACGACAGGGCCAGCGCGATACCGACGATCAGCGCGCTCTTCCACTGGAAATGGTCGAGCAGCAGCAGACTGCCCAGGACCATCGCACTGACGGCGACCTGCACCGCCCCCGCGCCGAACACCGAGCGCCGCATCACCTTCAGGCGCGACGGCGACAATTCCAGGCCGATCACGAACAGCAGCATCACCACGCCGATCTCGGCGGCACCGAGGATGCGATCGGCATCCTGCACGAAGCCCAGCCCGTCCGGGCCCAGCACCACGCCGGCCGCCAGATAGCCCAGCACCGCGCCCAGCCCGAGCTTCTTGAACACCGGCACGGCGATCACCGCGGCCAGCAGCAGGACCAAGGCCAGTTCCAGCGCACCGCTATGCATGGGGAACCCTGCGTATCCGATCATCGGCCCGTTGCCGCCGGCCCATTATGCGGCCGCTCGCGTCAACGACCCTCACTCCCGGCCCAACAGCGGCCACGCAAAGGGTTGACCCCGGGCAACCACAGGTCCAGACTCCCGGCGGCTGAAAGGCGCACCGCACGCGGCCGGCATCGCATCCTGCGTTGCCGGCAGCGCCCGCCCCCTGGCGGGCGACGGCGCAAAGCGCCGCCCAGCAGAACCCATCCCGGAGTCCACCCCCCATGTCCAGCGACAGTAGAAGTCGACCTTGCTCGACGCCAGCGATGGCCACCGCCTGACACGGGACGGTTCGTCAGCGTTGGCGTCGCGCAGCGCGATCCCAAGGCGAACCCATGAACCAGAAAGAGCTCCTGCGCCCGGTGGCCGATGCCGCCGCCCTCAGCGCACCCCTGCAGCACTTCAACACCGCCGACGCGGTGGAATTCCTCAACACGCTCGCCACGGCCCAGGCCGCCGAGACCCTGGCCGCGCTGCCCCTGCCGCGCGCGGTGAAGATGCTCGAACAGCCCGAGCTGAACCGCAGCGGCGACCTGGTCGCCGCCCTGCCGGTAGCCCGCGCGGCCGCCCTGTTGGGGCTGATGGCCGACGACCGCGCGACCGACATCGTCCACCAGCTCGATGCTGACGAGCGTGCACGGCTGATTCCGCTGCTGACGCCCGAGGCGCGGCAGTCCATCCAGCAGCTGCTGAGCTACCCTGCGCACACCGCCGGTGCGTTGATGACCACCGAGTTCGTCAGCGTGCCGTCCACCTGGACGGTCGGCCGCACGCTCCAGCACATCCGCGAGGTCGAACGCACCCGCGAGACCGTCTACGCCATCTACGTGCTCGACCCGCACAGCCAGGCGCTGCTGCAGGTGGTGACCATGCGCCGGTTGATCACCGGCCTGCCCGATGAATCGATCCTGGAGGTGGCCCAGCAGAACCCGCCGGTCTGCGTGCATCCGCAGCTGGATCAGGAAGAGGTGGCACGGCTGATCCGCCGCCATGACCTGCTGGCCATTCCCGTGGTGGACGAGGCGCAGCGCGTGCTCGGCATCGTCACCGTGGACGACGTGCTCGACGCCCTGATCGAAGAGTCCACCGAGGACGCGCACAAGTTCGGCGGCATGGAGGCGCTGGAAAAGCCGTACATGCAGATCGGCTTCCTCGAGATGCTGCGCAAGCGCGCCGGCTGGCTCAGCGTGCTGTTCCTGGGCGAGATGCTCACCGCCAGCGCCATGCAGCACTACGAGGACGAACTGGCACGCGCCGTGGTGCTCACGCTGTTCATTCCGCTGATCATGAGCTCCGGCGGCAACTCCGGCTCGCAGGCCACCTCCCTGCTGATCCGCAGCCTGGCGCTGCGTGAGCTGCGCCTGCGCGACTGGTGGCGGGTGGCGCTGCGCGAGGTGCCGACCGGCATGACGCTGGGGGCGATTCTGGGTGTGCTGGCGATGGTCCGCATCATCTCCTGGCAGCTGCTGGGCCTGCACGATTACGGCGAGCACTGGCAGCTGCTGGCGTTGACCATCGGTGCCGCGCTGGTGGGCATCGTCACCTTTGGGTCATTGAGCGGTTCCATGCTGCCGTTCATCCTCAAGCGACTGGGATTCGATCCGGCCAGCGCCTCGGCCCCGTTCGTGGCCACGCTGGTGGACGTGACCGGGCTGGTGATCTATTTCAGCATCGCCGCGATGATCCTGAGCGGCACGCTGCTCTGACGCACCGCGAAGCCACGCAGGGCGTGGCTCTACGCCGGGTCGGGTTTCGTAGAGCCACGCCCTGCGTGGCTGCACGGTGTCACCGTCCGCGATTGCGCCCGATCATCCCATCGCCCCGTGCTCCCGTGTACCGTACGGAACATGAGCATCTACCACCTGAACGCCGTGTTCCGCCCGCAGTCCGTCGCCGTGGTCGGCGGCAGCCCACGCGATCGCTCGGCCGGCCGGGCGGTGATGCGCAATCTGCGCGGCACCGGCTTCCCCGGCAAGGTCGCCTGGATCAACCCGCGCCATGCCGAGATCGACGGCATCCGCACCGTAAAGCGGCTCAAGGATCTGGACTGGGTGCCCGAACTGGTGGTCATCACCGCACCGGCCCAGATCGTGCCGCAGGTCATCGCCACCGCCGCCGAACTGGGCGTGTCAGCGGCGATCATCCTCACCGCGAACCTGGGCGACGGCCCCGGTTCGCTGCTGGAGCAGGTGGAAGCGGCCGCACGCGCCAAGGGGCTGCGCATCCTGGGCCCGCACTGCCTGGGGGTGATCGCACCGCATGCGCGCCTCAACGCCAGCATCGCCGCGCACTTTCCGCAGGCCGGTGACCTCGCCCTGATCTCCGAGTCCAGCGCGATTGCCGCGGCGCTGGTGGAGTGGGGCGTGGACCGCTCGGTTGGCTTCTCCGCCGTGGTGTCCCTCGGCGACGCGCTCGACGTGGACTTTGGCGACCTGCTTGACTACTTCGCCACTGATTATCGAACGCGCGCGATCCTGCTGTACGTCGAACACATACGCGACGCGCGCAAGTTCATGTCCGCCGCACGTGCCGCGGCCCGTGCCAAGCCGGTGGTGGTGGTCAAATCCGGTCGTCACTTCCGCATCGATCCCGATGCGGACACCCATGTGCAGGCCCTCGCCAGCTCCGATGACGTCTACGGTGCGGCGTTCAACCGCGCCGGTCTGCTGCGTGTCAGCGCGCTGGACGAACTGTTCACCGCGGCAGAAACCCTCGGGCGCCTGGGCACCTTCCCGGGCCGCCGGCTGGCCATTCTCAGCAACGGCGGCGGGGTCGGACGGCTGGCGGTGGACCAGTTGCTGGCGTTGCGCGGCAGCCTGGCCGAGCTGTCCCCGGCCACGGTGACCCAGCTGGACAGCGTGCTCCCGGAGGGATGGTCGCGCGGCAATCCCGTCGACATCGTCGTCGACGCCGACGGCGAGCGCTACGCGGCCGCCATCGAGGCACTGATGAACGACGCGGAGAACGACGCCGTGCTGGTGGTCAACGTGCCCACCGCGTTCACCTCCTCGGCCGATGCCGCACAGGCGCTGACCCGCACCCTCGGCCTGCGCCCACGCCATCACCGCGACAAACCGGTGTTCGCGGTCTGGCTGGGCAACGACGACCGCGCCACCGCCACCCTCAATGCCGCACGCGTGCCGACCTATCCCACGGAGGCCGAAGCCGTGCGCGGTTTCCAGCATCTGGTGCGGTACCGCGAGGCGCAGGCCGCCCTGATGGAAACGCCGCCCAGCCTGCCCGAGGATTTCGTGGTGGACACCGCCGCCGCGCGTACGCTGGTGGAAACGGCGCTCGCCACCGGGCAGCAGTGGCTGGACCCCATCGCCACCCATCAGCTGCTCACCGCCTACGGCATCCCGTCCGCGCCGGTGATGCAGGCACGGGACGCGCATGAGGCCATGGACCTGGCCCAGCCGCTGCTGGAGCAGGGGGCCACGGTGGCGGTGAAGGTGCTCTCTGCCGACATCCCGCACAAGTCCGACGTCGATGGCGTGCGCCTGAACCTGGGCACGCTGCAGGCCGTGCACGCAGCGGCCACCTCCATTCTCGAACGCGCCCACACCTTGCGGCCGGACGCCCGCATCGAGGGCGTGCTGGTGCAGCCCACCGTGGTGCGGCCCAAGGCACGCGAGCTCATCGCCGGCATCGCCGACGACCCGACCTTCGGGCCGGTGGTGGTGTTCGGCCGTGGTGGCACCGCCGTGGAAGTGATCGACGACAAGGCACTGGCGCTGCCGCCGCTGGACCTGCGCCTGGCCCATGAGCTGATCGGCCGCACGCGTGTGTCGCGCATCCTGAAGGCGTACCGTGACGTGCCGGCCGCCGACGAGCGCGCTGTCGCGCTCATCCTGGTCAAGCTCGCGCAGTTGGCGGCGGATATTCCCGAAGTGCGCGCGCTCGACATCAACCCACTGCTGTCCGACCGCGACGGCGTCCTGGCGCTGGACGCCCGCGTGGCGATCGCACCCTCGCGGCGCATGCACAAGGGCCGCGGCCATCCGCGTTTCGCGGTGTTCCCGTACCCCAAGGAGTGGGAACGCAACATCACTCTTTCCGATGGCGCACCGGCCTTCGTGCGTCCGGTACGGCCGGAAGACGACGCGCTGTTCCGTGCCTTCTTCGCGCGCGTGACCGACGAGGACCTGCGACTGCGCTTCTTCCAGTCGGTGAAGCACTTCAGCCACGAGTTCATCGCCCGGCTTACCCAGCTCGACTACGCGCGCTCCATTGCGCTGGTGGCGATCGACCCACGCAGCGGCGACATGCTCGGCGCGGAGCGCCTGCATGCCGACGCGGACTACGATCGCGGTGAGTACGGCATCCTGATTCGTTCCGACCTCAAGGGGCACGGGATCGGCTGGCGGTTGATGACCATCATGATCGAGTACGCGCAGTGGCTGGGGCTGAACATCGTGGAAGGGCAGGTGCTGCGCGAGAACAGCACCATGCTGGCCATGTGCCAGAGCCTGGGCTTCAACACCCGGCTCGACCCGGACGATTCCACCGTGATGGTGGTGACGCTGCCGGTGCAGCACGTGAAGGTGGAGGAACCACCGGCGTATCCGCATCCGAAACGCGCCCGTGATCCGGTACCGTCTGGGCCGGCCAACGGCCGGCGGGTACGCGCCATCGCATGCGCGCTGCCGCCCCACAATGCGCTGCGCGCATCGCGGGCCCCTCTTATCGGGCTTTCGCACCCCCGCCGCTTCGCGGCCGCCCCCGGACCCCGGGGGCTCTTGACCTCACGCACCGTCTGGGCC
>JAEWLO010000123.1 GCA_023457475.1 Pseudomonadota bacterium
GGCCGGCCCTCATCATCGCCTGGGCCGGCCAACGGCCGGCGCTACCGGGGTTCCCGCAAACGGCCGTAAAATGTCGGCATGAACAGTCTCCCCTATGACGCGACCCGGCTCAGCCAACTGGCCCAGCTCCTGATCGACAACGTCCGCGAGCTGGCCCAGGCCGGCTGGACGCCGGCCACCAGCAGCAACTTCTCGCACCGGCTGGATGACCAGCATGCTGCCATCACCGTGTCCGGCAAGGACAAGGGGCGGCTGATCGAGGACGACATCATGGTGGTGGACTTCGACGGCCAGGCGGTCGGACGTCCGCTGCGCCCGTCGGCGGAGACCCTGCTGCATACCCAGCTGTACCGGCGGTTCCCGGAGATCGGCTGCGTGCTGCACACGCACTCCCCGGTCCAGACCGTGGCGTCGCGGCTGTATGCCCCGCAGGGCCATATCCGCCTGGAAGGCTATGAGCTGCTGAAGGCCTTCCATGGCAACAGTACCCACGAAATGGCAATCGACGTGCCGGTGTTCGCCAACACCCAGGACATGAATGTGCTGGCCGCCCAGGTCGACGCCCTGCTCGACCAGCAATGCCTGTGGGGCTACCTGATCGACGGCCATGGGCTGTATGCCTGGGGCCGGGACATGGCCGAGGCGCGCCGGCACCTGGAGGCGTTCGAGTTCCTGTTCCAGTGCGAGCTGGAGCTGCGCAAGCTGCGGAACCCGTAACCGGGCCTCATGCCGCTGCGTCATAACGCCGCGCCCCATCGTGGTTGCCGGGCAGAGCCCGGCGCTACACACTGTTACCCCCCTCTCCGTTCAAGCTGCCGCCATGAGCCGACTGCGCATCTACAACGACACCGCCCCCGAGGCCCCGCTGCTGGACACCCAGGACGGTGCCGTGATGGCGGAAGAACTCAGGAAGATCGGCGTGACCTTCGAACGCTGGCAGGCCGCCCACGACGTGGCCCCCGGTGCCAGCCAGGACGAGGTGTTCGCGGCCTATCGCACGGACATCGACCGCCTGGTGGCCGAACACGGCTTCAAGAGCGTGGACGTGGCATCGATCGCGCCGGACAACCCGAACCGCGCCGAACTGCGGAAGAAGTTCCTCGACGAACACTTCCACAAGGAGGACGAGGTGCGCTTCTTCGTGGCTGGCTCGGGCCTGTTCACCCTGCATGTGGATGACAAGGTCTACGAGGTCGAGTGCGTGAAGGACGACCTGATCGCCGTGCCGGACAGCACCACCCACTGGTTCGACATGGGCGAGGAGCCGAGCTTCGTGGCGATCCGCTTCTTCACCGAGCCGGACGGCTGGGTCGGCCATTTCACCGGCACCGACATCGCCCAGAAATTCCCCCGCTACGTTCCCACCCAGGCCTCCTGATCCATGTCGCAGTCCCCCCGCGTGATCCTTACCGATATTGAAGGCACCACCAGCAGCATCTCGTTCGTCAAGAACGTGCTGTTTCCCTATGCCCGTAAAGCGCTGCCGGACTTCGTGGCCGCCCATGGGCAGGAACCGGACGTGCGCCGCTGGCTGGATGCAGTGGCGCTGGAGATCGGCGGTGCCTGCCAGGACAGTCTGATCGTGGAGACGCTGCAGGGCTGGATCGACCAGGACCGCAAGCACACCGCGCTCAAGGCGCTGCAGGGCATGATCTGGGAGAGCGGCTACCGCAATGGCGACTACACCGCGCACTTCTATCCCGAGGTGGCTGCGGTGCTGAAGGGCTGGCACGCACAGGGCAAGCCGCTGTACGTGTACTCATCCGGCTCGGTGCCCTCGCAGAAGCTGTTCTTCGGGTTCAGTGACGCGGGCGACCTGACCGGGCTGGTGTCGGGCTGGTTCGACACGGAGATCGGCGGCAAGCGCGAGGCCGACAGCTACCGGGCCATCGTCAAGGCGATCGGTGTTCCGGCGGGTGAGATCCTGTTCCTGTCGGATGTGGTGGAAGAGCTTGATGCTGCGCGCGACGCCGGCCTGCAGACGCGTCTGCTGGACCGCCTGGCCGATTACCCGCTGCCGCGCACCGGCGAAGCCACGCACGGGCATGACCGCGTCGAGAATTTCCAGCAGATCGTGATTTGAGGTTCTGCCGGTACCGCTCTGCCGGTACCGCTCTGCCGGTGCCGCTCTGCTGGTGCCGCTCTGCTGGTAGGGTCGGTCGTCAGACGACTGCCGATGTCGGGTCCACGCCCGGGAACGCATGACCGTGATCGGAGCCGTTTCTCCGGTAAGGTCCATGCGTCATGCGGCCGATCATTTTCATCGGCACTCGTCTGACGACCGACCCTACCGCATCGCATCCGCCACGGACCTGATCCGCAGCGCGGCGCGCAGCGTTGCCGTATCCGCTGCGGCTGCCACCTTGATCCGCAGCGGCTCGCCCGGCACCAGGTCCACCGCGTTGTCCGACAGCGTGGCGTCGAGCCCATCAAAGCCCACCCACACGCCACGCGCCAGCTGCGCTGCACGCAGCTCCAGCACGGTTTCCGCACCGTCCTGCAGCCAGCGCGCCTCGATCTTCGCCGTGGGCAGCATCATGTCTTTGGCGGCAACGAAGTACACCACCTTCCGCGAGAGCACCTGTCCGCCGTCCAGCAGCTCCACCACCGCCACTGTCCGCCGCGGATCCGCTTTGCCCAGCAGCTGTGCGTCGGTAAAGCGGCCCACCTCCAGCGCGGCCAGCGGCGGCACCGTGATGTCCAGGCGCCGCTCGTCGTGCAGACGCCCGTCTACGTCCATCACCCGCCATCGCCACTGTCCCCGCAAAGGTTCAACCCGGTCATTGAGCAGGCTGACCCGGGTCACCCCTTCATCGCGCAGTGCCGCCACGGCCTGATCGGCGAAGAAGCGACGGGCATGGAAATGCAGCGCCTTCCAGCGCCCGGCGTAATCGATGCTCGACCACGACGCCCCCGGCCATACATCATTGAGCTGCCAGTACAGTGAGCCCATCGTGTACGGGCGCGACGCGCGGTGGTGGAGCGCGGCCAGTTCGATGCCTTCGGCCTGCATCACCTGGCTGAGGTAGACGAAGTCGCTGAAATCCTCCGGCGTGCCGAATTCGCGCTCGATGTACTGCAGCAGGCGCTGGTTGCCCTCGCCTGCCATGAACTTCTGATGCGCCTTCACCGAGACACTGTCCACCTGCCGCTCGGACACGGGAATGATGCCGTCAAGCGTGCGCAGGTCGGGCACGCCTGCAGCCCGTACTCGGACATGAAGCGCGGCGTCTCACGCAGATAGGCCTGCACCGGCAGCGCCGGATTGCCCCACACCTGCCAGTAATGCTTGTCGCCGCGGGTGGAATCGTTGGCCTTCTCGTCGAGGTCGTTGCC
Source organism: Pseudomonadota bacterium (assembly GCA_023457475.1). GTDB lineage: Bacteria > Pseudomonadota > Gammaproteobacteria > Xanthomonadales > Xanthomonadaceae > Stenotrophomonas. The sequence continues at coordinate 3,337 of JAEWLO010000123.1, forward strand.
GGGGGAACTGGACCAGTACGGCACGCCCAGCCCATGCTCGGTGACCACGGCACGCAGATCGTTCCCGAACAGATCCACATAGCCCTGCCAGACGCGCGCCGCGAAGGCCGGGGCGGCCGCAGTGAGATCGCGGCCATGGCCCCAGTCCTTCCACGCGGTTTCTTCCTCGTTGTTGCCACACCACAGCACGATGCTGGGATGGCGGCGCAGGCGGCGCACATTGTCGCGGGCCTCGGCCACCACATTCTGCCGGAAGGCGGGATCGTAGCCGGGTTGCATGCCGCCGCCGAACATGAAGTCCTGCCACACCAGCAGGCCGAGTTCGTCGGCCATGTCGAAGAACGCGCTGTCCTCGTAATACCCGCCGCCCCAGTTACGCAGCATGTTCATGTTCGCGTCGCGCGCGGCGGTGAGGTCGCGGCGCAGACGCGCCTCGTCCACCCGGGCGGGGAAGCTGTCGAACGGAATGACATTGGCTCCCTTGGCGAAGATCGGTACCCCGTTGATCAGGAAGGCGAAGCCCTGGCCACCGTCGCGGTCCACTTCCCGGCGCAGCTCCACCGTACGCAGTCCCGTGCGCAGCGCGTGCGCGTCCCTGCCCCGCTTGCCGGGATCCACCACGGTTTTCACGGTGTAGCGCGCCTGCTCGCCGTAGCCCACCGGCCACCAGCGCCGTGGTGCCTCAAGCCGCACCGGCACCGGCAGCGTCTGCACGCCGGCACGAAGCTTCACCGGCCGTGTGATCGTCGCGACCTGCCGTCCGTCCGGATCGATCAGCGCCACGTTGACCGTGGCGGGGTAGACACCGTCCGCCTCGATCTCCACGTCGACCGACAGGTCAGCCTGTTGTGCATCCAGAGCGCGCGTCTGTACCGCCACGTCGGTGATCCGCTGCGCATCCCAGCTCTCAAGGGTGACCGGTCGCCAGATCCCTGCCGTCACGTAGCGCGGACCCCAGTCCCAGCCGAAGTGATAGCCCGGCTTGCGCACGAAATTGCCGACCATCGCGTCTTTCGGCTCGTCGCCGTAGGGCGACGGGTAGTTGCCGGCGATCTTGTGCGGCATCGCCTGCACGCCGGGAAGCAGCGTGGTGATCGGCGAACGGAACACGATGCGCAGGGTGTTGCCGTGGGCCCGAAGCCGGCCGTCCACGCGTGCACGCCAGGTGCGGTGGCTGTTGTCGGCCCGCAGCAGCGGCTTGTCGTTGAGGGTCACCTCGGCGAAGGTGTCGAGGCCTTCAAAAGTCAGTTCGGCATGGGTGCGCGCCAGGGTGGCCGCGTCCACATCGAAGCGTGCGCGGTATTCCCAGTCGGCCAGGCCGATCCATTGCAGGCCGGCTTCCGGGGCCCCCGCATGGGGGTCCGGGATGAGGCCATGCGCGAGCAGGTCGGTGTGCACTGAACCGGGTATCCGGGCGGTGCGCCATTCGGCCAGCTGAGGGTGGGATGCGATCTGGGCGTTTCCGGGCAGCAGCCGGAAGGACCATTGCGCCTGCAGGGGGCCCGATGCGGCGGGGAACGCCGCGAGGCAGAGAAGGAGAATCAGCCCAATCAGCCACGCAGTCCGCATCATCATTGCCTTCGTCACGATTGCCA
>JAEWLO010000124.1 GCA_023457475.1 Pseudomonadota bacterium
GTGAGATGCCATCAGGCTTTCCAAGACGCTCGATTACATCCGTAACCGGACGGCCGTGCCAAGAGGTACGCGCCGCCATATCGAAGACTGTAAGACGCGTCGTGCATCCACTGAGGAGCGGAAGCAGAAGCAGAAGGCTGACGCAGATTCTCATGGAATCTTCTCCCCTGCTTGCTCCCCATGCGGCATGCGGTCAAAGGCCCTATCGATACTTTTGATGATCGGGTCCATGAACGCATTTCGCTCAATGGTCTTGAGCACAGTAACCATACCCACCCTCATCTGATCAAACGTCAGCGTACCCACCTCCTTCATCATCAGCCTTGTACGCTCGGATGGCTTACAGACAAACGACATGCTTTGCTCAATCCAGCGATCCGAGCCCAACCCCGTGTGATCATGAGGCTCGAGCTCGTACGTTCTGCTCGGGCCGATCTGCTGAACACCATCGATCCTGTAGCGACCGCTTTGGCAATCGATATCAAGGTGATAGCTAGTCGTAACATCCGGGCGCGCCTGATTGATATGGTGGACGCGAAGCACGCTCACTCCGCTAGACTCGGAACGTTTTGAGATACCGTCTTCGGCAACGAAAACCTGCGCCCTGCTCTTCACAGAATCGCCGTATACGAGCCAAAAATCAGCGACAACCTGCTTCCCTTGGCTTTCACTGGGCCATAGCAGCAGTAACAATGCAGCGGCCATCCCTGCCGACGAAATCAAACGACTGTAAATTCTCAGCATCTTGTTTCCTCCAGTAGCTTCCACTCTTTAATACTCACTTACCCCTCACGAACAGCTGGCCATGGATCATCGCTCCGATGGACAGTGGCGGCTGCTGCCGCGCTGATACCGGACAAGCTCACTACGTTCACGAGGCAAGCCCTCTTCTCCCGTCGGATAGCGTTGAGACGTCGGCGCCGCCAGACGACGTCGATTTTCCTGACATGAGCTGTGCTTCATGATGTCCGCGATGAGAATCCACATCGCTGCGCAGTGACGGGGTCGCCGAATGTGAACCAGGAGGCTGTCCCTGGGGGCCCGGTTGGCGGTCAACCGAAGCACCCCCAATCTGAGAGTAGGCAACGAAGTTGCCGAGTGTTCCTTGGAAGAACATCGCAGCCATGGGCGGGGCAGTGACAATCAAGGTTGTGAGTATCAGCCCCATCCCTCCCTGCTGCATCGCGAGACTGGAGATGCTTCCGCCCTGATCCAGCACCTTCATGCCCCAGAAAACGGCTGAAACCTTGATGATCATATTCAGCGAGATCGATACCATGGCAGCCATTACCGCCATGGAGAACAAGGTACCCAGTCCATAGAGAAGCCAGCGCTGAAACAGCGATTTTGTCTGTTCGAACAGCAGGCACAGAATGAACACTGGACCCAACCCAACAAACAATGCCAGCGCGATCTTGTACAAGAGCAACATCGAACCCGCCACTACTGCCGGACCACCCGTCCCAAGCGCGATCAGAAGCTGCGCCTTGGTCTTTTCCCCTGCCAGTGCGGAGTCTCCAACGACATGAATGGAATCAACGAATGTGAATGCCAATTGCATCCAACCAAGCGCCTCTTTGATCTGTTCCTCGGGCTGCACATTTTTGCCAGTGATCAGGAAGGAGATCAGACCCTTAAGATCCTCGAGAACAAATTTTTGAATCTCACCCCCGAACATCGCCATGCTGGTTGCAAGACTGACTATGAAAGCGGAACGCGCCATGTTCGTCACCAACGCAGTCATTGACTCTCGACTCTGGCCAGTAACAATCCTGTAGCCTTGAATCAACAGCCACAGAGTCATCAACGTCAGCGCTGCGGCTCCTGCAACGGACCCAAAACCCGCGAGGATGTTTTCTCTAAAGGAATCAATCTGCTTCCCGATTCCGTCAAGAACCAGCTTGAAGAAGAAGAAGTCGCCGACAGGCGGGGGGGCCTGAGGCAAAAAGGCGTCGAGCGGACGTTGGAAAGTATAAGAAACGGGATCCAGGTTCATTGGCTGGCACGTACAGGAAGGCAGCAGATTTCAGGTTCAGATCCGCATGAACTCAAACCAGCCGACCCGCTCAAAGTCCCACTGCCTTCTCAAGGATGTTGTCACCAACGATGGCCCCCAACACGGCCTTACCAGGATCAACCTTGAACGCCGCCTTCGCCAATTGATTCTGATAGCCCTGTACCGCATCCAGATAGGCATCATAGGACTTCATGCGCGTCTCCCACTGTTGGGTCTTGATCGTCAACTCAGCATGGAATCGGTCGGCATTATTGGCTGCCAGCAGCACGTTTCCGGTCGAACTTTCCGCCGCGTCCCGCTCGTAGTTCACACGCCGCGCAAATGCACTGGCCTCTGCCATTGTCCGGTTTAGAAACTGCACGGTATCGTTGAACTTCTGGTTTCGGACGAGCTGCATGTTGACGCAAAGTTGCCTCTGCTTGGCACGCGGGCTCCCTGAGCCGCTTCCGATGTTCAACATATCCTTCACCATACCGAGGCCACGTGCTTCCTCGCCGCAGGTCTCCACAACCATGAAGTCATCCTCCACCTCGCGCAGATCAAGCCCAGCTGGAAGACTCAGGTTGAAAGTCAGGGACTTTCCAATCTTGGCGTCGTCCTCCATCTTCTTCCATTGCTGCGCCTCCATCTGCCACTGCTTGATGGTCTGAATCATCTCCATGTATGCATTCATGATGGCCGGCATGTCGAACGTCATCAGCTGAGCGCTTGCGCTATTCGTCAGGCAAAGCATTCCCGCAGCCAATATGGCTGCGACGCGCCGCTTCTGCATTCCTGGACATTTGATGGATCCGCCATCCATCTCTGCTGATTCGATTGCTCTGTTCATTTGCCCTCCGCGGGGTGAGTTGGGTTGGTGGTGTCATACGGGAGCCTTCGCGGCTACGGGAGGCTTTCCCGATCCTTTTCGCTTCTTGTAGAACGCTTCGAGCCATTGTTCCGGCGTCAGGTCGGCCTGGGATACCCTCTCGCGCTGCGCGGCGTCGAGCAGGACCCGGTGCATCACGTCGATGTTGTCGGTGGAGGCCGAAATCACCGACAGAATGTCGTCCATGCCGCGCAGGTTGAGCTGGCACACGCTGGCCGCGTGGCCCTGCTTGACGAGGAAGCAGCGCGAGCGCTCGTCCAGGGCGGTGACCACCTTGAACTCGGACTCGGTCAGCTTGAGCCCGTCGATGTAGTCGGCGCGGCTGGCATTCGGGTTGGGCAGCAGGATCAGCGTGGCGGTCTGTTCGATCAGCGCGGCGGCGATATCGCTCTTCAGCGCGTCCTCCGGGCTCTGCGTGGCGAAAATGCCCAGCCCGTTCTGCTTTCGGATGGTCTTCTGCTTGTTCTTGGCGAACTCCTTCAGGCCACCCTCGCCGTCCAGGATCTTCCAGAACTCGTCCATCACGTAGATCAGCGGCCGGCCATCAATCAGCGACTCCAGCCGGTGCAGCAGGTAGTTGATGACCGGCACGCGCACTTCGGGGTTGTCGATGATGTCGGTGTAGTCGAAGCCGATGATGTTGGCCTTCTCCAGATCGATGCAGTCGTTCCGGTTGTCGAACACCCATCCCAGCGAGTTGCCGTACGTCCAGCGGCGCATGCGCGCATACAGGCCGTCGTCGCCCATGTTGGGCAGGCTCTTCTGGAAGTTGGTCATGCTGCGCAGGTGCTTCGGCGTGTCCAGCATGTTCTCCACCGCGCGCAAGATGTCCTCCTCCTCGCGGGCGCTGTACTCCGTCTTACCGGCCAGCACCTTGACCAGGTCGGCCAGGAACTGCACGTTCGATTCGCTGTTCTCGCACTGGAACGGGTTGAAGCCGGTGGGCTGGCCGTTCTCGAGTGCAAGGTAGTTGCCGCCGCAGGCGCGCACGAAGATCTCCGCGCCGCGGTCCTTGTCGAAGAAGAAGATGGTCGGGGCCGGGTCGTACTGCTGCACCTGGCTGAGCAGGAAGTTGATCAGCGCGGTCTTGCCGGTACCGGACTTGCCGATCACCATGGTGTTGGCGATCGCCTTCTCACCCAGCGAATTTTCCGAAGGGTGCGTGGCGTGGAAGTTGAAGTAGTAAGGCTGGCCGTTGGTGGTCTGCAGCGTGGTGACGCAGTCACCCCACGGGTTGTTGTGCTGCTTGCCGGTGGCGAAGTTATGCAGCGGCGACAGGCCGAGGAAGTTCAGGGAACTCAGGTTGGCCAACCGGGTACGGTAGCGCCAGTTGCCCGGTAACTGGGCGTAGAACGACGAAGTCACGGCGAGGTCCTCCTTGACCGAGACGAAGCCGGCATTCGACAGTTCCGCCCGGGTGGCAGCGAGGTTCTGCGAAAGACGGGCCTGGCTGTCGCCGTATACCGCCAAAGTGTGGTGGTACTCCCCCAGCACGAAATTCCCGGAGGACAGCTGGTCCATGGCCTGGTCCAGCTCGATGATCTGGCTGACGGCCTTGTCGCCGGACGAGATCATCATGCCCTTGGTGCGGTCCAGTACCTTGAGCGCATCCTGCCGGCCCATGGGGCTGAAGGAGTGGGTGATCACATACTCGAAGTCCAGGTACTTCAGCCCGTTGAGGATGCCCGGATACGTGCTGTCGGCGTACTCCTTGATGTTCAGCAGCGCCCCGAAATGGTGGGTGCCATCTGGGGCGGCAATGACGAAATCGCCGGTCCTGGCCGAGAACATATGCTTGCTCACCGGCAGGTAGTCCGGCACGGGAACGGACAGCACTGGCACCGGCTCATCGATGCGGTTGATCAGATAGCCGAAGAACTCCAGGGTCTCGGAGAAGACCAGGCCATTCTTCCCCTCGTACATTCCCAGGCGGTAAGGCGCATAGTCCCGGATGACCGCCTCGACGTTGCCTGCCAGTTCAAGCAGCTGTGCGACCGCCTGCTCCTGCTCGGCCTGCAGCTTGGTGGTGTCGGAGGACCGCTCCACGAACCGCTTCCCCGTGACCACCGGACGGTAGATCAGGGTGAGGTACAGTTCGTTCTGCATGATGCGCTGAGAGGACAGCATGCCCGTGTACTGGTCGTGGACGTCCTGATTGAACGTCTGCTTGAAGCGACGCTCCCCCTTCAAGCTCCGGCGGCGACGGATGTCGTGGGTCCAGAACGCCACATTGACGAAGTCTGGCGCGCGCAGGGTCTGCAGCAGGCGGTTGAACGTGTTGTGCCGGTGCTCCAGTTCCCACTCCTCCCGCCCGACAAAGGGCAGCCCCTCCAGATGCCAGGTCAACAGGTAGTCGCCCCCGGTCATCTTCACCACGTTCGGGGACACGTGCGACGACAGTGGAATGAACTCGGCGATGGAGGTGTCAGGGCTGAACATGCGGGCTCAATGTCGGGGTGCGGGCCGGGGGCGGTAGTGATTCGGGCTGAACACCCACATGCCGTCGTACATCTGGACGTTGCGCGCCTTGAGCTTGAACTGCAGACGCAGCCCGAGCAGGCGAAATACCGTCTCGTCGCGCCGGGCCATGTGCCGCATGACGAATACAGCCACGGGCACGGTGCACAGGAACCAGAAGTTCGTGTACATGCTCAGCAGGAACAGGCCGCCTACCACCAGAAAGAACGGCAGATAGGGAACGCCCAGGAACATGGCCGGACGTGTGCACCCACGGAAGACGGCGTTCTTATGCACCGAAGAAGTACCGGGCCTGTTCCAGCAGCATCGCGTTGGAACTCTGGCAGCCCTTCGAGCTGTCGCCCAGCAGCATCCTCGCGATCTGGCTGGCGGCACCAATGAGCAGACCGCCGATCAGAATCGGCGCGACGTCAGCGATCCGTTTGTGGGCAAAGGCGATCTGATAACCGGCGAAGATGACAGCGATGGTGACGACAGCGATGGACGCCATGCCCAGCAGGCCGGTGATGTTGTCGAAGAATCCACAGACTTTCTTGTCGGCATCGCCAAATCCTGCGAATGCATTCGGGGCCATCAGCAAACCGACAAAGAGACACGCCATCAGCACGGTCCTGCACGTGCGTGTTGCTTCCGTCGTTCTGAAACTGCTGTTACTCATCTTCAACGTCCTCTTCAAGGTTGGGGGTGTTTGTTCTACGTGCGATCAGGGCCGGATCACCTGACTGAAATCAACGTCCTTGGCGACGTAGATGTTCACGCGGGAGCCCTGGTTGATGGTCACGGTGGGATCACGGCGGTTGCTCAGCGCCTCACTGGCCAGACGCTCCATGCTCCGTGCAGTCGCGCTTTGATACGGCGTCTGTACGGCAAGCCCGCCGCCGGTCACGGTTGTCGTCTGCGGCCCATGCTCGGCGGCCGCGTACTTGAACGCATCCGAGATGAGGCTGATCATCAGCGCAGACGCAATGCGCTTTCCCCAGTGCGCGGTGTAGTGACCCGGCATGCCCGCGCTTCCCAGGCCATCGATGCCCGGGCTGGACATGGCGATGTCGATGCCGTTGGGCGTGGTGATGCGGTCCCAGATCACCTCTACGCGTGCGCCCTTGAGGTCCCCACCGTATGAACCGTAGATCTTGGAGCCCTTGGGCAACAGCTGGGTCCGGCCGTTGATCGAGTACACCGGCTCGGTCAGCAGGCACGAGGTGTAGCCCGCAAAGTCCGTGACGATGCGGGTTTCAAGAATGCAGCGCAGGTAGGTTCCCCGTACCAGCAGCGCGTCGGGCGAGCGGATGTTGGCGGCGCTGGAGACATCCTCCACGTCCGGTCCACGGCGCGGAGCCGCGGGTGCCGAGGGTGGTTGACCGCCCGCCCCCGCCTGCAGGGCCGCCATCATCACCTGGGTGTAGTCGGCGGACGCCGAGGCGGCACCCTCGCCCTCTCCCGGTCCGAAGCCGTTGCCGATACGGCGATCAACAATGCTGGGCCGCCGTTCGACCTCGCGCACGGGCGCCGGCGGCGGCAACACGAACTCACTGAGGTCACGCGTCTCGCGCGGTGTGGACGGCAGCATGGGAACGGGCGGCACGCTGGGCATCGAGGCCGGTTCGGGTTCGCCCGCGAGCTGTGGCAGCTCAGGTGCCGCCGCCCGCGTGGATTCGGCCGTCTGCCTGGCCTTGTCGTCGTCGCCCTGTTTGCGCAGGACCAGCATGCCCATCGCCACGATCAACACCAGGATGGCACCAAGGAAGGCTAGCGCCTTGCGATTCAGCCGCTGCTCTTCGGCCGAGCGCAGCCGCGGTGCCGTGGCATCGAGGTCCGGCATCGCCTGTGCAGCAACATGGTTCAGATAGGCATTGTCTTCAGCAGAAGCATCTGCCGAATTGCCGCCACCATGTGGGAGGTCGTTCCCGTCGTTCGGCTCACCACGGTAGGGACTCTGGTTCATTTCTTGACGCTCCTGCGCAGGCCAACCGCGTGCTCGCCATGGCGGACCACCAGATACGGATAGGTGCCGTGGACGATCAGCGTGTTCCCCTCCACGGTCGTATTGACGACGTACTCCTCACCGTACTCTTCGTCCCGGCCGAACACTGCCGGGAAGATCCCTGTCTTGTACTCAGGGGAGTTCGGCAACTTGACGTAGGTAAACCGGCTGTCGTCATAGACGTTGACGGGAATCAGCCATCCCATCTTCTTCGGGCGACGGGTGGAGTACGCGTAGTTGAAGTTGTACGGTCGATCCTTCGCCAGCTCGGTGCTCAGCAACGGCTTGGCTTCTTCTTCCACCGCCTCCTGGGCGATGCCGAACTCGGTATCGCTCGGATAGGTGAAGGCGACCTTGTACTGCACACCGGCACGTCGTGCCTGCTCCAGCTGGGTCCAGTCCGTCGCCACCACCTTCAGTTCGAAGATGTAGGAATGGGTCTCCGTGCGCACCATCATGTTGGTGTCCACGTCCACGTTTTTCGGCTTGAGGTAGAACACGTTGTCGCGACGGGTCAGCTCCCAGCCGTTGCTGAACCCGGTGCTGTAGTCAAGGATCTTCTCGTTCGGGCTCAGTTCGATCTGGGTCGTCAGACCCAGGCCGGTGCGCACCGGGTAGATCCGATCCTGCTCGTACTCGTAATGATCGACCGCCTGCGCGGATGCCGCCGCCGGCAACGCCAGCGAAAATATCGTCAGCGCCGCCCATGCTCCCTGGCGGGTGATTTGCCTAGTCATCGGCCACTTGCTCCCTCATCTGTTCCGGTCGAATGGTGTGGTTTGGTCATGCCCGGCTGCAGATTCCTGGGACCCTCTCCCACAAGGGGAATGGCGTCGACAGCGGGGACACGCGCCGCCTCCTGGGCAGCGCGCTCGGCCTGTACCGCCTGCGCGTTCAGTGCACTCTGGTCCGGCCCGGGCACGCCGCGGGCGTAGTCGTTGTCCACGCGGTACTCGAATACCTCCAAGCCCAAGGGATTGAGAATGCGCTCCTGCTCGGAGAGCGCGAGGTTGGCGTCGTAGCGGAAGCGCAGCGTGACAAGCTGGTTGTCCAGGTACTGGGTACTCGCGCGCGTCTTGTCGTAGATGCTGCGCTGGATGCGCACCGATGCCGCGCGGAAGCCGCCATTCGACTGGGCATCCATCGGCGTGATGCTCAGGATCTTCACCCGGATGGCGCGGTCCTTATCGTAGAGCTTGGCCGGGCTTCGCGGATTGTGGTCCGCATAGAGCGCACGCATGGCATCGCTGACAGGGCGGCTGGACATCACATGTACCAGCTGCCAGTCGCGTAGCCCCATCACCGCCCAATCGTAGGATTCCCGCGCCATCACATACTGCGCGACGTTGCTGCGGTTGATCGCGTCACTGGCGGTGATCGACTGGCCTTCGAAGGTGCCGGTGAGGGTGGCGACGGTGGCCGTTCCGGTATAGGCATCGGCCATGACCAGGAACGGCACCTTCTCCTTGAGCGGCAGCATGTAGTAGTAGCCCCCCGCCAGCGCCAGCGACATCACCAGCGATGCAGTGGCCACCCACCACGCGCGCCGCGCACTGCGCCGCGCGAGGTCGGCGATCGTCACCTCGTAGCTGACCGCCCGGGCAACGGCCTTCTCGACCTGGGCGCTGGGCGCTGGGTCCTTTCTTCGGAACATGATCGCTACTCAGCCTTCGCCCGATGCGTCCGAATCCGCATCGACGGCCGCCTCGGCCGTCGCACGGTCGACCACGATCCGGTTGCCGATGATGGCGACCGATACGCCCTGCCCCGCATAGGCAGCGGTCAGTTCGATGAGTCCCTGCTGCGGGTGGGTGGTGGAGATATCCGAAACGCCGCGATGGAGCGTGTAATCCGAGCTGATCCGATAGTCGAGCGACATGCCCGAGTCCCTGGCCCACCGTTCCAGCATTGCCTTCAAGGTACCGTCCATCGGCGACGCCTGATATACATAGTGGGTGTAAAGCGGAATCTCCGACGTGGCCTTGGAAAAGCGGTTGACCGGCTTCCATCGGCCGCCGAAGTCGGGCGCTGGCGGGGTGGCACAGCCGCCGAGCAGCACAGCCGTCAGCGCGGCAGACAGGGTTCCTTTCAACAGCATCGCGTGGTTCATGCGAACGTCCCTTTCGGAGTTGTAACGTCGGAGTGCGCGTCGACGATGACGCGCACCCGGCGCGCTCGGTCGGTGAGCGGCTGCGAAGTTACCCGTGGAGGACGCACACGTCGCTGTCCAGTTGCGACAACGTGAAGAGAAATTCGAAGCGAGGAGCCGACCGACGCGTCGCGATCTGCGCGTTTGCCGGCAGAAGGCTTGCGGTAGTGATGGTCTGGATGAAAGCCTGCAGGAGGCAGATCACGCGGCGAGCGTCATGACCGCGGCAGCAGGCCTGCGTCGTAAATGGCGCGTCCAGCGCGCACCGTTCCAGAACGGAACACGCCCGGTCATGTGCCGGGCGTGGAGATGATCCCTATTGAAGACGGCCGGCCCCGATAGGCACCGGCCGCCTGCCAGGTCAGCTAGAACTTGACCGACATCCGCGCCCAGTAGAAGCGGCCCAGGACGTCGTAGGTGGCCACGTCGGTGTTGCCGTTGCCGCCGTTGTTGGCGTAGTACAGCGGAGCCTGCTTGTTGGTCACGTTGTCCACACCCAGTTCGAAGGCGGTATGCCACGGGGCCACGGTGTAGCCCACCTGCAGGTTGTGATACACGAATGATCCGATGCGGCGGACCACGCCGGCCTCGTCCGTATCCGCGGACAGCCCCTGCTCGAGGTCGCTGCTGCCGATCCGGGTCTTGCCGATGTAGCGGACCCGCCACGACGCGCTCCAGTGGTCCAGGTTCCAGCTCAGGCTGCCCAGCCCGCGCCAGCGCGGGAAGTTGCCATAGGCGTAGGTGTACATGCCGCCGTTGCGGATGGTGACCGTGCTGAGATCGGTCGTATCCGGCAGCACGTCGTAGCGCTCCAGGTAGGTCCCGTTGAGCCCGGCGGTGAACCGGCCCCACGGAGTATCGTGCAGGCGGTAGTTCACATTGAAGTCGACGCCGCGCGTCGCCAGGGTGCCCAGATTGACGGTGGGCTCGGCCACATAGTTGATGGTGCCGTTGCCGTTGCGGTGGATCAGTGCGCAGAAGGCGCTGGCCGGGTTGGAATAGCACTGGTTGAGCACGGTCTGCGCGGAGACGCCGGTGATGGTGTCTTCCAGGTCGATCCGCCACCAGTCGGCACTGACGGACAAGCCTTCCACCCAGCGGGGATCGTAGACGAAGCCGACACTGTACGACTTGCCGGTTTCCGGCTTGAGCTGGTAACCCGCCACTTCCGCACCCGAGGCCTTGCCCGAGATCTGGCCGTCGGCCTGGTGGTAGCTGCCATCGGTGGGTACGTTGGCGCAGGCCACGTCATTGCCCCCGGTATAGCCATTGCAGGGGTCGTTGACCGTCGGCGCGTCACCCACCACGCCCGAGTACAGCTCATTGATGTTGGGCGCGCGGAACACCTCGGACACGGTACCCCGCAACAGCAGGTCCGCCACCGGGCGGTACTCGATGGACAGCTTGCTGTTGGTCTTGCTGCCCACCGAGCTGTAGTCCGAGAACCGCGTGCCGACACTCACGTTGAGCGACTGCACGCCCGGGAGGTCCTTGAGCAGCGGGAACAGCGCTTCCGCATAGGCTTCCTTGACATCGTAGCTGCCACTCAGCCGGGACCCACAGAACTCGATGACGCCGCACAGGCCGTTCTCGTCGCCGGTCCAGAGCGCGTCGGCCTTGCTGGTGCTGGTCTCCTTGCGGTACGACACGCCCACCGCCAGGCCAACGGTACCGGCCGGCAGCTGGAACAGATCGCCATTGGCGTTGGCTTCGGCCTGCTTCACCGTGTAGACGCTGGTGACGACCGGGTTGACGATCATCGCCTGCAGGGTGCCCAGGCTGGAGGCGTCGTTGAGGTTGAAGATGTTGAGCGGGGTACAGCCAGCGATGACGTTGCCGGCGCTGCCGCACTTCACCGTGCCGTCCACGTCCAGGAACGACGGGCCGACCGCCTGGTTGAACGACGCATAGTCCAGGAAGCCATAGTTCGTCGAGGTCTGCTTCACCCGCCCGTAGTTCAGGTTGACGTCCCACTGCCAGGAACTGGACCCGAACCCACCCCGCAGGCCGGGGCTGATCTGGAAGTTGTCGGTCTTGTACTCATAGCGGCGGTTGCCGAGCACGGTGGCGCGGCTGTTGAGGTCGTTGTAGGAAGTGCCGGTGGTGCGGTCGGTACCGAAGTTGACCCCGAACGGGTTGTAGTAGCTGTCGGCGGAGACCAGGAAGTTGTCGCCGTTGGCGAAGATCGGGATCGGGGCGATCACCGAGGCCGATTCGGTTTTGCTGAACCAGGTGTTGACGTAGCCTTCGATGTTGTCGGTAAAGCGGAACGTAGCCAGCGCGAACGCGTTGCTGCGCTCCTGCGGCGTCTGCAGCAGGTTGTAGGGCTGGTAGTTGTACGAATCATTGGCGGCGTTGTAGCAGTGGAAGTCGCCCGGGCCGGTTGCACCGGCCACGCCGCCGTTCAAGGTCACGCGCGAACAGCCGTTGGCGGCAGCGAGTGCGTCGGAGGCCGCCGAGCCGTCGTTGAAGTTGATCGAGCCGGTCGGCGTCGCCGAGGAGCCTTGTTTGACCGGTTCGCCACTGCTCAGGTACAGCGCATCCTTGGAATAGTCGCGGTTGAGTGCGGAGACCGCATCAAGGTTGTGATACGACACGCCCGCCACGACGCTGCCGCGGTCCCAGGCTTTGCCACCGGTCAGCGAGAAGTTGCGGCGGTTGCCGTCGCCCTCGCTGCTCGTGCCGAAGTCGGCGTTGAACTGCACGCCCTCGAAGCGATCACGCAGGATGAAGTTGACCACGCCGCCAATGGCGTCGGAGCCGTAGATGGCCGAGGCACCATCGCTCAGGACCTCGATCCGCTCGATCATCGTAGCGGGGATCGCGTTGACGTCGTTGTAGGCCAGACGTACGCCATTGACCAGCACCAGGGTGCGCTTGTCGCCCAGGCCGCGCAGCGAGATGGTCGATGCGCCGGTGCCGCCGCCGTTGTTGGTATTGGGATTGGTGGAATTACCCGCAATGGAGGGCAGTTCCTGCAGCAGGTCGCCAACGGTCGCCTTGCCGGTCGCGGCAATCTGCTCCTGGCTGACGGTCACCACCGGATTGGCGCTTTCGGTATCCACACGGCGCAGGCGCGAGCCGGTCACCACGATGCTGTCCAGGTTGGTGGTCGGGCCGCTGCCGGCGGCAGGAGCGTCCTGCGCCACGGCGGGTGCTGCGGCCGCGAGCAGCAGCACGGCGGCCACGGCAAGGGACAAGGACGACGCATTCGGTGCATGGAACGGGTGGAACGTCATGGCGAATTTCCTCGGTCATGCGACTGCCGGGGTTCGGGGGACAACACGTCCCCGCACCGGCATACGCCAGTGGATCGGTTCTTTCGGAGTTATGGACGGGCGTTCCACGCCCTGCAGATGACTACGTGTTTTTCATCACACGGTCACAATGTGCCGGCCAGCCCGTGCGACGTCTTGACGCTTTTACTGCATCTGGATGCGGAATAAGGCATGGCCGCGCATGTATCGCCACGCCCTGCGTGGCTGGGACGTTCAGCAACCGCGTAGAGCCACGCCTTGCGTGGCTGGGGCTGTTCCCGTGTATCCGCAGCCACGCTGGGCGTGGCTCTACGTCGCATGGTTCAGGCACCATGGTGTATCAACCAGCCACCGAACAACGGGCCGGCGGTGTCGCCGTGCTGAGGTTCAAAACGGAAGCGCAGCGGTTGGCCATTGCGGGTGAGCGCATGCGGCAGCACGTAATCATGGTCGACGAAGTCGAGCACCTGGCCACGTTCCACCGCCACTTCCACCGCCAGCGCACCGTTCACCAGGATGTTGAATCGCCCCTTGTCGCTGCCCCAGAAGCGCAGGCGCAGCGCCAGCGGTTCGCGGTCGCCCTTCATCACGAATTCCACGAAGCCCTTGCCGCGCACGTCGCGGCATTCCTGCCGGCGGTAGGCCGCTGAGAACGAGGTATCACTGGTGAGACCGTGGGCCTTTTCGGAGGCCTCGTTGCCAAACTGGATCATGTCCACCGCAGTGGCCTTCAGCTGCGCGTGCTCCGCTTGTGCCTGTTCGCGTCGCCGCGCTTCGGCGGCCCATTGGGCGGCATCCATGCGCTTGAAGTACAGCGCGCTGCGGCGGTCATGCTGCGCGTGGAACGGCGCGAACTCCAGCGGCTGCGGCCGTGTGGTGCTGGCCAGGAAACGCCCCGGCTCGGGCAGCGCAATGAAACCGGAGAGCGGCGAAACATCGGCCACCAGCGCCGGATCAGGCGCGTCGTAGGGCGTGCTGGCCGGACCCAGATCGGCCGCAAGCGCGAGTGGGCCCTGCATCACCACCACGGTATCGGGATCGCCTGCGGCGTGCTCCAGGCGCAGCGGCGTCGCCAGATCAAGCTCGACCACATCGCCCGCCTTCCAGCGTCGCTCCAGCAGCACGTAGCCCTCGCTGGCGCTGACCCGGGCGGTGCGGCCGTTGAGCTTGACGTCGTAGCGCCCTTCGCACCACGCCGGAATCCGCAGCAGCAGCCGCTGCGGGGCGGTGTCGTCGGCCCGGGTGACCTGGAGCCGAACCCGGCCGTTGTCCGGCACGCCACTGTCGAGGGTGAGAGCCAGCCCGCCCTTCTTCCAGTCCAGCGTGGATGGGATATAGAGATTAATGTACAGCGACTGCCCGTCCTGCCAGTAGATGGCGTCGCCGAACTGGGCATGCGCTTCCATGCCGCTGCCTACGCAGCACCAGAACGAATCGAACTTGTCGGAGTAGCCGCGTTCGCCGCCGGTGATCATCGGCGTCATATAGGTGAACATTCCGGTCTCGGGGTGCTGCGCCGCCATGGTGTGGTTGAGCAGGGTCCGCTCGTAGTAGTCGAAGTAGCGTGCCTGCGGCCCCCATTGATACAGGTGCCGGGTCAGCTTGAGCATGTTGTAGCTGTTGCAGTGCTCGCAGGTCTGCTCGGTAAGGAAGGCGGCGATGGTATCGGGCTGCTGGAAGTACTCGCGGTCGGCATTGCCGCCGATCACGTAGCTGTAGTGCGCGGTGACCGTCTCCCAGAAGAAGCGTG
Source organism: Pseudomonadota bacterium (assembly GCA_023457475.1). GTDB lineage: Bacteria > Pseudomonadota > Gammaproteobacteria > Xanthomonadales > Xanthomonadaceae > Stenotrophomonas. Next base: position 14,504 of record JAEWLO010000124.1, read on the forward strand.
CCGCAGCCGCCGAATCGAGCTCGCCGGTGACCTCGAACTGGCGTGCCTCACCGATGAACTTGGGCACCTGGGTATTGGCGTGGTGATGCGGCAGGTTGTCCTTGCCGGCGATGGCGGGGTCGACGATGCCCTCATGGCGCAGGCGCTTGCCGATCGCGATCCAGCGCGGGTTGCCGGTGCGCGCGCCCAGCTCGATATACGACTCGTTGAGCCCGCCGAACTCGGTGGCCAGCAGGGACTGCATCTGGGTGTGGTCAAGCGCGTCGAACATGTCGGCCAGGTAAGTCGCCAGCGGCAGCAGCACCGGCAGCGCCTGCGTATTGCCTGCCAGCGCGTCGGCATCCAGCAGACCGGCGAACAGTTTGTGCACCGTGTACAGCGGCGACCAGCTGCCATTGATGTTGAACTTGCTGCCGGTCACCGACCCGGCGCGGATGCTTTCAAAGACGCTTTTGCCGCCGACGATGTCACCGGCGTCGGTCTTGCGGGTCAGGCCGCCGACGTAGCCGTCCTTGTCCTGCGCCTGCGCACGCGCCAGCTCGGCGACGATGTAGTCGATGCGCTGCCGCACCTCCCCGTCGCGGGTCTGCGCGTACAGTTTGGACAGCGCGCTGAGATAGTGGCCAAGGGTGTGCCCGGCGATGGTGTCGCCCTCCCAGCCGCCGTAGACAGCGCCCTTCGGCGTCAGGCCGGCCTGCTGCAGGAAGTTGTGCAGCAGGCGATCCGGCTCCAGCTCGAACAGATAGCGGCGGTTGACCTGCAGGGAGTCCAGGAACATCGACGGCTTGAGCGTGACATCCTGCAGGGGCAGCGCGGTCACCCTTCCGGCAGTCGAAGCGGCAACGTCCAGCGGGAAGCGCAGCATGCCGGCCGCGACAGCCAGCGCACTCAACTGCAGAAAACGTCGGCGGGACGGATCACTCATCAAAACCTCCTCACGAAACTCAGCCATAGCGGGCCTCCACACGCACAGTCGCCGCGCCGGCAAACGGCAGCAGCACGCGGTCGTGCCCGGGCCCACTGGCCTTGGCCGCCTTGCCATCCACCGACACCTCCAGCAGGCGCGTGCCAGCCGGTACGCGCAGGGTCAACCAGGTGCTGGCAGGCTTCTGGGTGGGCAGGGTTACCTCGGCGGCGATGCGTTGCTGCGTCGTGTCCGCACGCAGGTGCAGGCTGACGCGGCCCCAGGGTGTAGGCGCGTCCTGCAGCGCGATCGACCGGCCGGTCGCCAGCCAGTCGCGCGGAATGGCGCGTGCCAGGAACAGGTCCTGGTCCTGATCGAACACCAGCATCCAGCGCAGCAGCAGCGGTACCGTCATCTGTGCCGGCATGCAGAACAGCGGCATGCCGCCGGTGATGCCGGCCACCTCGCCGGCGGTCCAGCTACCACGGGTGTGCGCCTGGTAGCGGTGGGCGTACAGGAACAGCAGATACTCCTCGATCCGGTCCAACCGCAGCAACTGCTGGGCGTGGCCATACGAGATGAAGCCGAGGATGTCGCGCGCTTCCGGAGTCGGCTTCCAGATGTTGGAGACAATCCCCAGCGTGGTGCCGCCGTGGCCGCGAAGGCAGTCGATGACCAGATGGGCGAGATCGGGCGGCAGCACGTCGGCCTGCAGCAGTTCGGCGTAGGCGCGGTGCGACCACAGCTGCTCGCTTTTGCTGGGGTCTTCCTGCGACATCGCCTGGCGGAAGGTTTCGGTGGTACCTGGCAGCGGGCCAAGGTAGGCCGGGGGCAGGTCGTGCCGGATGTCGGCGCGGATGCTCTCGATCAGGCGCGTGCGCAGCTGCCGCGCGCGGCGCTGCCACGTTCGGCTGGCATCGCGGCCATCCGAAAGCGTTGGCCAGACGGCCGCGATGTCCTCCCAGCCGCGGATGACCAGCGCGCTGTTGCCGAAGTACGGCTTCCACCAGAGCGAGGGGTCCGGATACAGGCAGGCGTCGGACTCGCTCCAGCCGTGGATCAGGCCATAGCCGCGGTCACTCCGCGGCAACGCCAGGCTGATGTCATGCAACTCGACCAGCAGCGCCGCCGTCGCCTCGATCTTGTCACGGTGGTGGCGCAGCAACGTCGCATCGCCGGTATAGCGCAGGTATCGCGCGAGCAGTGACAAGGTCAGGCCGAACTGGCCGATCTGCGGACCCCGCATGTTCACCAGACCGTCGGCCTGGGTGTACTCGCCCAGGTAGTTGTCCAGCACCGCCCGCGCCTGGGCAAACCGGCCCCATTCCAGATTGGCATACAGCGAGCTGGTGAAGGTGTCCTGGAAACCGTCGTACTCGTTGCCCGCGTAATCGCGCTCCACTGCGCCATACTTCGGGTACACGCCGCCCGGGCGCACGACCAGCTCGCGTGCAAAGGCGAAGCGCGCCAGGTCCGACCAGCTCGCATCCGGCAACTGCGCCGCACTGGCCTGCGCCAGCTGCGCCTGCCACGTCGCGGCAAAGTCGATCACGCCCCGGTAGAAGTCCTCGGCGCTGGCACCGGTGCGGCGCGGCGGAAAATCGGGATAGCTGTAGCCCACTACCGTACGCACCGCCCTGCCCTGCTCGACCAGCACGGTGCGGTGCCAGGTCTGCACGATGAAACGATCCTCGGCGACGACATCGGCGAACACCAGCACGTCGTACCAGCGTCCATCACCGGCCGGCACCACTTTGTGCACGGCCGGCATCCAGCCCCCCAGCAGCCCTTCTTCGCGATGCGCCACCTTGTCCGCGTCGGCCAGCTCGGGGAAGGCGTGGATCGGCCGGTAGGTGCGGCTGCGCCCGTCCGGATAGATCTGCATGGTGTCGTTGCCCTGCACCGTGCCGACGAAAGTGGTCCACGGCAGACGCCCGTTGTGGTCCTTCGGGTCCAGCCGCGATCCGGGCGGCGGTGCGGCATCGCGCACATCGGTTTCGCTGGGATCGCCATCGCGCAGCAGGCGATCGGCCAGCAGGTCGGCCTTGGCCATGGCCAGTTCCGCCAGCGGAATGCCAAGGTACGGCGGCGTGTCACTGCCCCAGACCGCTTCGGTGCGCTTGCCCAGGTTGAGGACGCCCCCCGCGCAGGCCAGCACCAGCGCGCCCTGTGCCGTGCGTAGATCTTCATGCACGGTCCAACGCGTACCGCGGTGTTCAAACGTGGCCAGCTCGGTGAATCCGCTGAGGTCGACCGTCGCCGCAGGCTGCAGCAGCGGACCCGGCGGCGATGCGCCGCCCGGCAGCGAATCACCTCGCGCGAAGCTGCTGCCCAGGGAGGGAAGAAGCCCCATGGCGGCCGTGGCCGCCGCGCCCTGACGCAGGAATGTTCTGCGATCCATTCAAGCCCGTCCTGTAGTGACGAGTCTCCATGCTGCGCGGTGCGGGGCCGCGCGTCTTGTTGCACACGCGTGTCAGCGATGCGGCTTTCCGCATACTTCCACGTGCTCAGTAGGTACCCACCGTGACCCGCAGGACCGGCGGATCCTCACGCACGAAGTTGAGGCCGTAGTCGGTCTGATCACCATTGAGCAGCCGCTCGAACTGCCATTCACCGTTCACGTAGCGGCCTTGTTCCACCCGCAGCAGCTGACCGTGCAGCGCGTCATCCGCCACGCGCGCGAACTCCGCGCGTGCGGAGAAACCGGTCAGCAGGAACTGGTCCGTACCGGTCTGCGCCACCAGCAGCCGTCCGCCGTGGTCGGCATTGCCGGGCAGGATCGGATCGGCGTCGCCCCAGTACGGGGCACCATAGGACACACGAACCTACCAGTCGCGGCAACCCCACCAGCGGCTAGGTTGGCC
>JAEWLO010000125.1 GCA_023457475.1 Pseudomonadota bacterium
GTTCGGTAACGCATCACACCCGGAACGAAAGGCGCGCCTCCGGCACAGGCCCATGCGTCGAAGCACCGATCAGCGCCATCGGCAGTCGTTTGGGAACCGACCCTACCGCATCCCACATCCCGCACCCGATATCCGACGCCCGGCACCACGCCCCCGTCATCCGCGCGACCGGAACCCCGAAACAGCGTGCGGACGCGCCATGCGTGTCCGCGATCAACCCTCAGCCCACGCTGCGCAGGAACGTGTCCGCATCCATCGGCCTGCCCAGGTGATACCCCTGCAGCAGGTCGCAGCCCAGCGCGCTCAGGTACTGTCGCTGCCCGGCGGTTTCCACGCCCTCGGCCACGATCTGCAGTTGCAGCGAGCGCCCCAGCGCGATGATCGAGGATACGATCGCCGCGTCTTCGCTGTTGTCTTCCAGGTCGCGCACGAACGCCCGGTCGATCTTCAGTTCGGTCGCCGGCATTCGTTTGAGATAGAGCAGGCTGGAATAGCCGGTACCAAAGTCGTCGATGGAAATGCTCACGCCCATGGCGGTCAGTCCGTGCAGGATCTGCAGGCTGGCTTCCACGTCGCGCATCGCCGTGGTTTCGGTCACTTCCAGGGTCAGGAAGCGCGGCTCAAGTCCATGTCGCTCAAGCGTGTTCCGCACCGTATCCAGCAACGTGCTGGACGCGAACTGCAGCGGCGACAGGTTTACCGCCATCTTCCATTCCGAATGCCCCGCATCGTGCCATTCGCGCAGCTGTGCGCAGGCGCGGTCCAGCACCCAGTCGCCCAGCGGCAGGATCACGCCGCTGCGCTCGGCCATGGGGATGAACGTGTCGGGCGACAGCAGGCCCAGCTCCGGGTGCTGCCAGCGCACCAGTGCCTCGGCCCCGATCACCTGCTGGCCATCCGCCGGGAACTTTGGCTGGTAGTGCAGCACCAGCTCGCCGCGCGGAATCGCCCGGCGCAGGTCCTGCAGCAGCCGCAGCTGGCGGTTGGCGGAAACCTGCAGGGACTCGGTGAAGAAGGTATACCCGTTCCGGCCGGTGTCCTTGGTGTGGTACATCGCCGCGTCGGCGTGCGCCATCAGTTCGCGCTCGGTGCCTGCGTCGTCCGGGAACAGCGCGATGCCGATGCTGGCACTGACCTGCAGCTCCAGCGCATCGATGTGGAACGGTTCCGACACCCGGGTCAGGATCCGCTCGGCCACCGCCGCCGCATCCTCCGGTTCTTCGATCTGCAGCACGGCCACGAACTCGTCGCCGCCGAGGCGGGCGAACGTGTCCTGCTTGCGCAGGAGTGCATCCACCCGTTCGGTCATCTGTACGAGCAGCTTGTCGCCCACCTGGTGCCCATAGACATCGTTGATCGCCTTGAAGCCGTCCAGGTCGCAGAACATCACCGCGAACGGGAAGTCGCGGCGGCGTGCCTTCTCGATGGTCTGCTCGATACGGTCGCGCAGCAGCATGCGGTTGGGCAGCTGGGTCAGCGGGTCGTGCAGCGCCGCCTGCAGCAGTTTCTCGTTGGCCTGCGCCAGCGAGTCGGCCAGCATCCCGGTACGCGCGCGCATCTGGCGGTCGAACACCGAGGCGATCAGCGCGATGCCCAGCGTGGCCAGCGTGGTCACGATCACCAGCACCGCCAGCCACTTGCTGTCCACGCCCTGGTCGCCCACGGCCCCGCAGATACTGCCTGGCGGGAAATTTGCGGCAGCCATGCCGGTGTAGTGCATGCCGATGATGGCAAAGCCCATCACCACCGAGGCCAGGCCGCGCAGCAGCAGCGGGTGGCGTTGTTCCGAGCGCAGCCGGAAGGCGATCCACAGTGCCGCGCCGGAGGCGACGATGGCGATCAGCACCGACAACGCCACCCAGGCCGGGTCGTAGTCGATGCCGGGCTCCATGCGCATGGCCCCCATGCCCAGGTAATGCATGGCGGCCACGCCCAGGCCCATCAGTACCGCCCCGGCCGCGATCCGGTACCACGGCAGCACCGTGTGCGAGACCAGCCACAGCGCATAGGCCGACGCACCCACCGACACCGCCAGCGAATACAGGGTGATGGCCAGGTCGTAGCCCATCGGAATGCCCAGGTCGAAGGCGAGCATGCCGATGAAGTGCATCGACCAGATGCCGAGCCCCATCGCGCAGGCGCCACCGGCCAGCCACCAGCGGGCCACCTTGCCCTGGGTGCTGGCCACGCGCGCGGCCATGTCCAATGCGGTGTACGACGCCAGGATGGCCACCAGCAGCGAGAAAACGACGAGACTCTGGCTGTAGGTGCCGGTCATGGGAACGCCTGGAAATTCATTGGGGGGAGGGCGTGGGGGCCCGCCTCGTTATCGACCCGGTGCCGGGGGATCTTGAGGTGGGGCAGGGCGGCGGAAAGGATGGGGTTCAGGAAAGTGTCCGGCCGGCGATACTCCCGGCAGGCAGTGTGCGTCTTAGGTCCTGCGACGCAGCTCGGCTATCCTGCCGTTCGGTAAATGAACCTGATGTGGAACCGGACATGGCCAAGCGGCTCACCGCCTACGTGTGCAGCGAATGCGGCGCGGAATACAGCAAGTGGCAGGGGCAGTGCACCGAGTGCGGGGCCTGGAACGTGCTCAGCGAGATCACCCTGGAAAGCGCGGCGGCTGCGAAGTCGCCAGCGTCGCGCCGCTCCGGCTGGGCCGGCAAGGTCGACGCGCCCAAGGTAATGGCGCTCAAGGACGTCCAGCACACCGAGCACCAGCGGGTCAGTACCGGCATCGGCGAATTCGACCGCGTGCTGGGCGGCGGGCTGGTGGAAGGCGCGGTCGTGCTGGTCGGTGGTGACCCGGGCATCGGCAAATCGACCCTGCTGCTGCAGGCAGTGGCGAAAATGGCCGCCGGGCTGCCCGTGCTCTACATCACCGGTGAGGAATCCCTGTCGCAGGTGGCTGGCCGCGCCATCCGCCTTGACCTGCCGCTGGAGGGCGTCAATGCCCTGGCCGAAACCCAGGTCGAGGCCATCCTGCAGCACGCCAGCCAGGCCAAACCCCGCCTGATCGTGGCCGATTCGGTGCAGACCCTGTGGACCGAGTCGCTGACCGCCGCGCCAGGCTCTGTGAGCCAGGTGCGCGAAAGTGCGGCGCGTCTGGTGCGCTTCGCCAAGGAAACCGGCACCGCCGTGTTCCTGGTCGGGCACGTCACGAAGGAGGGCGGCATCGCCGGGCCGCGTGTGCTGGAGCACATGGTGGACGCTGTGCTGTACTTCGAAGGAGAGAGCGGCAGCCGGTTCCGCCTGCTGCGCGCGTTCAAGAACCGCTTCGGCGCGGTCAACGAGCTGGGCGTGTTCGCGATGGGCGAGAAGGGCCTCAAAGAGGTCTCCAACCCCTCGGCGATCTTTCTCTCCGGCGGCAGCACCCGGCAGCCCGGCAGCTGCGTGATGGTCACCCGCGAAGGCACCCGTCCGCTGCTGGTGGAGGTGCAGGCGCTGGTGGATGCCTCGCCGCTCTCCAATCCGCGCCGTGTGGCGGTGGGCCTGGAGCAGAACCGGCTGGCCATGCTGCTGGCCGTGCTGCACCGTCACGGCGGCGTGCTGGTGGGGGACCAGGACGTGTTCGTCAACGTGGTGGGCGGCATTCGTGTACAGGAAACCGCGGTGGACCTGCCGGTGCTGCTGGCGGTGCTGTCCTCGCTGCAGGACCGGCCGCTGGCGGAAAAAACCATCGCCTTCGGTGAGGTGGGTCTTTCCGGCGAGATCCGGCCGGTGCCGAACGGTGAGGATCGTCTGCGCGAGGCGGCCACGCATGGGTTCAAGCGCGCCATCGTGCCGAAGGCCAATGCGCCGAAGACCGGCAGCGTGAAGGGGATGGAGGTGATCGCGGTGGAGCGGTTGTCGGAGGCGATTGAAGCCGCGTAGGGACACGCCATGCGTGTCCATCGCACTGCGTGCTAACCGCGGTTGAACACCAGTTCAATCGCGAACCGGCTGCCGAAGAAGGCCAGCCCCAGCAGCACCATCGCGGTCAGTGTCCAGTGCACGGCCTTCGCGCCGCGCCAGCCGTACCGCCGGCGCCCGATCAGCAGCGTGCCGAACACGATCCAGGAGAGCACGCTCAGCACGGTTTTGTGCACCAGCTTCTGTGCCAGCAGGTCGTCCACGAACAGCACCCCGGTGACCAGAGTCAGCGTAAGCAGGGCGAACCCTACCGCGATCACCCGGAACAGCAGCGCTTCCAGATCCGCCAGCGGCGGCAGGGCGCGCAGCCAAGGGCGGAAATCGCGGCGGCGCAGAGCGCGTTCCTGCAGCCACAGCATGATTGCCAGCAACGCGGCCACGCTCAACGTGGCGTAGGCCAGCAGGGCCAGCCACGCATGGGACGCCAGCTGCCAGCCCAGTGGCCGGCTCGGGGCGTGGCCGTAGGCGTGGTAGCCGCACAGCAGGGCGGCCGCTACCGGAAACACCACCACGCCCAAAGCCGACATGCGACCGCGCGCGCCCACCAGCGAGGTGAGCCAGGCCATGCCCAGCCCCACCAGCGACAGCGCCGCGAAGAAGTGCATGTCCGGACCGCCGTCGGTTCGGATCGCCACCAGCGCGTGGTAGCCGCCGTGCAGCAGCATCGCAGGCAGTGCCGGCCACAACCAGGTGGGCGAAGCGGCCGCCTCATCGCGGGCGACCGCGCGCACCAGCAGGGCGGTGGCGGTCAGGTACAGCAGGGTCGCGATGAGAACGATTGTCATCGTGTCAGTTTCGCATACCAATGGCATTGCCGGGCAGAGCCCGG
>JAEWLO010000126.1 GCA_023457475.1 Pseudomonadota bacterium
GACGATGGGCAGGGTTTTGCCGGCCGGGTGCGGAACGAATCGCGCTTTCACCTTCCAGGCTTCATCGGCCGGGAAGAAATCCAGCCCCGCGAAGTTGCGGCGGGCCGGCGCATCGGCGTGGCGCACCCGCAGCGCCAGGCGCTGACCGCGCTTGATCGCGGTGATCTGCCCCTTGCCCTGGTCATACCCGAGCCGGGTGCCGCCGCCCTGCCCTTCGGGGTTCAACCGCACTTCACCGGTCAGCGGTTTGCCATCCACGGTGACGAGCCCCTCCCCGGCCGGCGTGAAGTACAGGCCATCGGCGCGCTGCTCCAGTTGGCCCAGGCGATCCGGCGCAATCGTCAGGTGGATCGTGTTGCCCTGCCCCCCACCCACGCTCTGCTTGCCCGGCTCAATCCAATGCAGCCCGATGAGACTGGTCCATCCGTCGCTCTTGCGCAGGTCCGTGGCGCGTCCCTGTACCCACGCGGCGTGCTCGCCGCGAAAATCCGCGGCCGCCGGCACCGCCGTGGCGGCTTCGGCCACGGCGCTGTTCTGGAATCCGTAGGCTGCCGCGACCAGCGCGACCACAAGTACGGAGGCAAGCGTGTGCGTCTTCATGTGATTCACCAGTGCTTGGAGATGCCGAGGTTGAGGTAGCGCCCGTAGCTTTCATGCAGGGCGCTCAGGTAGTTGCCCGAGGCATTGAGCGGCGGTTCCTTGTTGAACAGATTGCGCGCGCCTATTTCCACGGCCGTCCCCGCGAGCCTTCCCTGGTTGAACTCCTTTTTCACGGAGAGCGCCCAGCGCTGGGTGGACCCCACCACGTAGGGGGTACGGTCGGCATAGGCCCCGGCGGTCACGCTGTCGATGTAGTCGTTGCGCACCCGGACCGTCCAGTCCTGCAGGTTCCAGATGAGGGTGGCACTGGCCCGCCATTCCGGCTTGGCCCCGTTGATGCCCACCTCGTTCGCCGCGCCCAGGTCCGGCACGAGGATGTCCAGCTGCCCACTCGCGATGGCGGCGGCCACCTGCTGCACCTCGGCCGGCTTCTGCTGGGTGTACTCCTTGAGCTGGCTGGCACTGACGAGGAAGGCGAAGTTGCCCCATGCGGTGTCCGTCAGGCGCCAGGTAACGTTGTAGTCCACACCCGAAGCCGTGAGGGGCCTGCGGTTCTGGTAACGGTTGTAGATGTGCGTCACCACGCCGGCAGGTGCGATGCCGGAGCCTTCGAACTGCGCGATGTCCTCGGCCGTCACCGCAGCACGGACCACGTTCGGGTTGCTGGTTCCTTCCACCACGCGCAGGTAGGCGTCGTACAGCAATTCCTCGCCCATCGTGCTGATGGGGTTCTCCACCTCCACCCGCCACGCGTCCACGCTGAGGCTGATCGCCCCCAGGCGATCCGGCAGGAAGCGGGGTTCGAACACCGCGCCCCACGACGATTGCCGGGTGGTCTCCGGCTTGACGTCATCCCCGTAGGAGGTCACCGAGCTTACGGAGGGCTTGACCGCCGAGCCGCTGCTGAAGGCATTCAAGCAGGCGGTGTAGTCGGGCTGCGCGCCGTTGGCGATCAGCGCGTGGCAGCGGACCGCGTCGTTGTTGAAGCCAAACCCGTAGGTCGGCGGCGAATTCACCAGCTCCAGGCCCGGTGCGCGGAAGCCGCCGCTGACCGAGCCACGCAGCAGCAGACTGTCGTTGACCTTCCAGGCGGCGGCGAACTTCGGCTTTGCCACTCGTCCGGCATCGCTGTAATCCTCCCAGCGGCCGGCGATCTGCAGGTCCAGCGACTGCACCAGCGGAATACCCTGCGCCGGCGAGATCAGCGGCACGGCCAGTTCGAGCAGCGCCGACTTCACGTTGCGGCTGCCGTGCACGTCCGGGCGCGGGCTGTGGGTGAAGAAGTTGCTGGGGGCCACCGTGCCGGTGTACCAGTCGGTGTACGGCCGGCTGCCGTCGATGTTGTCGTCGCGATCATCGGTGCGGCTTTCGTAGCGGTACTCCACGCCCGCCGCCAGACCGATGTCGCCCGCATACCAGGTCAACACGTCGGGACGATTGACCTTGAAGTCCCACAGCGCCAGTTCCGCCGTGCCCTCGCGGGTGGCCTCGCCGATGAACGCGGAGGTGTCGTACGGGGTGGCGTCCCCCACCCGGATGCTGGCCGGGTCGCCACCGCTGAACGGGTTGTAGGCACTGGCATCGTTGCGGTTGACCGCCTCGATGAACGCATCGGTCAACCCGCCCTGCTGCGTGTCCTTGCTGTTGGCGCGTGAGTACAGCAGTGCGGTTTCCCAGTTCCAGCCGCCCTCGGTCCAGCCGCGCACGCCAAGCAGAACCCGTGACTGATCATTGTCCACCTTGACCTTGCGGATGCCGGAGTCGGCGAACTGGTAGTTCAGCAGGCGGATCGCGTCGGCCCCGCGCAGTGCCTCGGGCACCCAGTAGGCGTCCGGCCGGATGTGCAGCAGGAACCCATCTCCCCCGAAACCGGATTCGCTGCTCACCCACGACTCGGAGGTCGCGCGGTAATAGCCGAGCTCACCGAACAACTGCAGGTTCTCGGTCAGGTCGAAGCGGCCGTTCGCGAATACATTGCCCTTGCGGATCGCCGGAGAGGTGGTGATGCCCGGTTCGGCGGCCGAGTCGTAGTGATAGCGCGTGGGTACCGCGCCGGAGACCAGAGCACCGGTGGCCGGATTCACGGACCAGGTGCCGGTGCGCCGGCCGTTGGCGTAGGTATCGAACTGCCCCCACGGGGTGCGCGTGCTGAAGCCCGTGGGGCCGTTCGGATCCGGCACGCTGGTGCCGGGGGCCCACGGGGGGCCGG
>JAEWLO010000127.1 GCA_023457475.1 Pseudomonadota bacterium
CGTAGAGCCACGCCCTGCGTGGCTGCACCGTATCCTGGCCCGCGAAGCCGCCGCCCCTCAGAGAAGTTGCCGTAGCATGGCCTTCAATCGCCGCCCTTCCAGCTGGAAGTAATCCCGTTCTTCCCGCCAGGTCGGAAAACGCTGCTCCACCTCCTGCCAGAACGCAGCCGAATGATTGGCCTGGATCAGATGGCAGAGCTCGTGCACCAGCACATACTCGAACGCCGACGGCCTGCCCAGCACCAGCGCGAGGTCCAATGCCATGCTCCCGTCCGGGGCCAGAGATCCCCACTGCGAGGACATCACCTTCAACCGCAGCCGGGACGGCGCACGCGGCAGCCCGGGCAGGTAGCGCGGCAGCCATTGGCCGACATCGGCGCGGGTCTGCGCCTCATAGAACTCGCGCAGCGTCCGCCGCAGCATCGCAGGGGTGCCCCGCGCCGGCCAGTGCAGGCAGACCTCGTCCGCGCCCAGCTCGAAATGCGCATAGCGCCCGGTTTCCCATCGCAGCGGCAACAGCTGCCCCCGCAGCGGCAGCAGGCCCGGCTCGCCGATCACCAGAGGAGGCGGCAGGTTATGCGACTGGTAGTTGCGGAGCTGTTCGGCCAGCCAGCCACGGTGCTCCTGCAGGAAGCGCTCGCCCATCACCAGGCTGGCCCGCGGCGGCAGTGTCAGCCGCACGCCACGTTCGTCCACGCTGAGCTTGATGCGTCGCGCGCGCGGGTCACGCACGCGCAGTACGTCGATCTCCGCATCCTCCAGGCGCAGGCGCACGGTGTCGCGCTGCAGGGTGGAGGGTGCGGGGGAAATCAGACGGCGGAGGAATCCGGACATGGGTACAGCATAGCGCTCGCCGGAGCGAGCGCATGTTCAGGCAATCAATCGGCCTTGCTGAGCTTGAAGGCCTCTTCCAGCAGCAGGAACAGGCGGCGGATCTCCCCGCTCTGCAGTACGAAGCGCGCGTCCAGTTCCGCGCGGCGGCCGTCGTCGTCGGCATGCTCAAGCTGGTCCAGCGCGCCGTCCAGGAACTTCAGCTTGCGCACGATCAGGTCATCGCCCAGCACGAACGACAGGTTGTCCTCGAACACCAGGGCCAGCTTGGTCACCTGCTTGCCGGCATCCAGGTGCTTGTCGATCTCGTCGCAACGCAGTTCCTGGTGCTGGCACTTGACCACCGCGCCACCTTCGACCGGATCCTTCATCTCGCATTCCTCGCCCAGGCTCAGCCCGGTTGGCAGGGGCTCGCCGGCGATCCAGCCGGTCAGGATCGAGCGCGGTGCCACTTCCGCATTCAGCGGCATGGCAGGGAAGCTTCCCAGCAGGCCGCGGATGTCGGACATCACGTTCTCGCCCTTCTTGCTGCTGGAGCAGTCCACCGCGACGTAACCGTGGGCGAGGTCGATGAGCGCGTCGGTACGCGAGCTCTTCACGAAGGCGCGCGGCATCAGCTCGTGCAGCAGGTCGTCCTTCAGGCGCTTGCGCTCGCGGCCACCCGGCTTGCGCCCTTCCTTCTCTTCGATCTCCTCGAGCTTGCGGGCCAGCAGGTCGTTGACCACCGCACCCGGCAGGATCTTGTCTTCACCGCCGACAGCCAGCCACAGGGCGTCACCGATGCGGTGCGAGAACACTTCCTTTTCATCGCGGCCGAACGGCGAAATGAAGCCGCGCGAGGTCATTTCAAGCGGGCCGACCGGCTTGAGCAGCACCTGCGGCAGCAGGGTGTCGACTTCGGAAAAATCGGTGGCGGTCGGGAAACGGAACAGCGTCAGGTTGCGAAAGAACATGGAATTCCGGAATCAGGTCGTGAAAGAAGGGTCGCCGTCGGTCCAGGCCGTCGACGCGGAAGGCGGGACCGGCGTGCGGCCCAGCGAGAGAAAATCGAACAGGTTCGGATCGGCCAGCTGCGAAGGGTGGATGTTGCCCAGCGCGCGCGCGATCTGGTCGATGCGTCCGGGGTGCTGCTGCTCCCATTGCTGCAGCATCTGCTGCACCTGACGGCGCTGCAGGTTGTCCTGGCTGCCGCACAGGTTGCACGGAATGATGGGAAATCCACGGGCCTGCGCGTGGGCAGAGATGTCGTCCTCGCTGACATAGGCCAGCGGGCGGATCACCACGTGCCGACCATCGTCGCTGCGCAGCTTCGGCGGCATCGCCGACAGCTTGGCGTGATGGAACAGGTTGAGGAAGAACGTGGCCACGCTGTCGTCGCGGTGGTGGCCCAGCGCGATCTTGGTGAAGCCGTTCTCCCCGGCGTGCCGGTACAGGGCCCCCCGACGCAGCCGCGAGCACAGCGAACACATCGTGCGGCCTTCGGGGATCACCCGGCTGACCACCGAATAGGTGTCCTGTTCAATGATCTGGAAGGGGACGCCGATGCCGCGAAGGTAGTCCGGCAGCACATGGGCGGGGAAGTCCGGCTGCTTCTGGTCGAGGTTCACCGCGACCAGCTCGAAACGCACCGGTGCCTTTCTCTGCAGCTGCAGCAGCACGTCCAGCAGGGTGTAGCTGTCCTTGCCGCCCGACAGGCAGACCATGACCCGGTCGCCATCTTCGATCATGCCGAAATCGGCGATGGCCTGGCCGACCTGGCGCTGGATGCGCCGGGCCACTTTGTCCGGTGCGCCCGCGCCCGCGTGTGCGGCGCGCGGAACGGGGTCGGGCAGGGGCAGGACGGCAGTCATCCCACCATTCTACCGGCTCGCACTCTCAGGCATTGAGACCGGTGGTGACTGCGTTCACCCCCGACAGTCACCTCGGATGTGTATGCTCGGGGGCTGTGGAGACGCCCTACACCCCTGAAGAGATCAGCGCCCGTCTTGCCGTGTTGCGGCAGGAACACCGCCAGCTGGACGAAGAGATCCAGCGCATGGCGGCGAACGGGGAAGACGAACTGGAAGCCAAGCGGCTCAAGCGCGACAAGCTGCGGTTGAAGGACTGCATCGCGAAGCTTGAGGATCTGTTGATTCCAGACGAGCCGGCGTAACGGTCTTCGGCCGGGTCTCGTGGACACGCCATGCGTTTCCCTCGGTTGAATCAATCCGCCGTGACCGGTTCCTCGGGCTTTGCCGCCTCCGGGCTTACCCGTTCGATGGTATGGCGCAGTTCGCGGCCCAGGATGAACTTGGCGTCCTTGGCCCAGGCGTCCAGGCGCTGGTCGAACAGCAGTTTGCTGTTCTCGTCCGGCCACACCAGACGCAGCTCGCGCAGCTTCTGGATGAAACCGCGGAACAGGGTCTTGTCGAAGAACTCCGGCGCGGCCGGCGCGTAGAGCAGGCTCAGTCGCTGCGCCGCCTGCTGGCACAGGCTTTCCAGCTCGGCCGCACCCAGCGTGCCCGGGCCATTCTTCACCAGCACCGAAATGGCGATGTAGTAGCGCTCGAACGCCTGCTGCAGCGAATGGCCGATCGCACGCAGGTGGAACACCTCGTCGGTCTGCCCGGTATTGCGCGCCAGGATGCCGCCATCGTCGTCGTTCACGTTCTGCAGGAGGCCTTCGCGCACGAACACGTTGATGGTCTGCTCGATGCGCTGGGCGAACTGGTCCTCGGTCCACGGCAGGAACAGCTCGGCCTGCAGGAACGGGTACACGGTGCGGCCCAGCTGGACCAGGCCGGTGCGGCTCATGCGGCGGTTGTTCTGGAAGCAGCAGGCGACCCACGAGGACGCGGTGAACAGGAGCAGCACGTTGTTGCGGAAGTAGCTGAGCAGCACCGCGGTATCGCCGCTCACGCTCAGCACATCGCCCAGCGGGTGCTTGATGCGGGTGAGGACGTTGATCTCCTCGGCGTGCGCGATGATCCGCTCCGGCGTGTGCGGGGTCACCGTCACCCGGTCCGAATAGGGCATTTCCACCAGCAGCGTCTTGCACAGCTCGATCTGCGCGATGAGGTCGGCTTCGCCCATCGCATGCTTGGGCGTGGACAACAGGGCCAGCGCCAGCAGGTTGATCGGGTTCACGTCCGCGGCGGCATTGATGTGCACCTGGATGCGTTCGGCAAGGTGGTCCACCGTGCCGGACAACCAGCTCGGTTTCTCGTCCTCGCCGACCGGCTGGCCGGCCCATTCCGGGGCCTGCTCGGCCAGCACGCGGTTGAGCTCGATCGGTTCGCCGAAGTTGACCACCACCTGGCCGTAGTTCTGCTTGAGCACCTTGGGAATGCCCCACAGCAGCTGCCAGATCGATTCCTTCTCCTTCGGCCGTCCGGACAGTTCGTCCAGATAGCTGCCGCCTTCCATCAGCTTTTCATAACCGACGTAGATCGGCTGGAACAGCACCGGCTTGCGCGGCTGGCGCAGGAACGCGCGCAGCGTCATCGAGATCATGCCGCCCTTGGGCTGCAGCAGCCGGCCGGTCCGCGAACGGCCGCCTTCGACGAAATACTCGATCGAATAGCCGCCGGCCACCAGCTGCGCCACGTATTCGCTAAGCACGGCCGAATACAGCGCGTTGCCCCGGATCGAACGGCGGATGAAGAACGCACCACCCTTGCGCAGCAGGGTGCCGACCACCGGCAGGTTCAGGTTGATGCCGGCCACGATGTGCGGCGGCACGATGCCGCGGTCGTACAGCAGGTAGCTCAGCAGCAGGTAGTCCATGTGACTGCGGTGGCTGGGCACGTAGACCACCTCATGGCCCGGTGCGGCCGCCTTGAAC
>JAEWLO010000128.1 GCA_023457475.1 Pseudomonadota bacterium
GCGCTACCGGGCGTGGGGCGCGACCGGCTTTTCCGGGAAGGCCAGCGCGTAACACCGCTCGTAGGTCGAACGCGCTTCCCAGATCGGGGCGTAATCGGGGTCCTGCATCCTGGACATGCGCTCACGCGCTCCGGCATGGTCTCCCGCGGCGCAGGCGAAGAAGGCGGACGCCTGCAGGTTCCATTCGGACGGATACTCCTTCAACACGTCGTCGAATCCGCGGCGCATCTTCGACCAATCCGCTTTTGACCACTCGAACAGCGAGCCTTCGTGGCTCTGCGCGGCGGTCCAGTACATGCGCGCGTACAGCGCAGGCCGGTCCTTACGGGGAACCTTTGTCAGGGCGTTATGGACGAACGCATCCAGGGCTTCGGCAGTTCCATTCCACTGCGGCAGGAAGTTGCGCACGCCGGCGAAGTAGATTTCAAGATACTCCGGGTAGCGTTCGGTTCCCTCATTGAACAGCGCCATCACGTCAGCATCGTCAGCGCTCAGCTGCATCGCGATGGTGAGGGCCAGCACGTACCAATGTGGATCCTGGGCGGCCTCGGCGTGGATGGATTGGAGATACGCACCCGTCGCTTGCGTCTGGTTCGCATAGGGCTCGCGCCGCTCGTCCTTGATCATGTTCGCATAACCGTCGGTGCCGCGCATCGCCCAGCCGCGGTTGGACAGCAGTATTCCTGCTGCAAGCTTGGCGGTTGTCGAGGCAGGGTAACGGCGCAACCACTCCTTCATCCAGCCCGAGCGGTCCTCCCAGATGGGAAACCCCTGGCTGCTTCTGTCGAAACCCTCCGACACGCCGGCATGGAACAGCGTCAGCTTCGAGACACCACTGGTGGTTCGGGCACCGCTCGCGCGGTATGTTTCGGCCAGTGCCTCGAGACCGGCATAGTCATCGGCGGCCATCAGCTGCTGAACCTGCGAGGTCACGGTAAGCCGCTCCAGCACCTCATGCGCGGCTGCCGGCTGCAGCGACGCACACAGGGCTAGCAGGATCCCTGCCAGGCTGCGCAAACCCATGGCTGAAAGCCGTACACAATGCAGTGTCTTCCCGTTCATGATGTTCTCCTTGCTAGCGTTCAACCTTTGAGCTGGTTCACCATATCGCCCCCGGTGGAGCCAGCTCGGCCTAGTTGGTTGTTACCTTGCGGCGCAAGCGGCGAGACTGTGGCGATAAGATTCTATAATTCGCGCGTCTTGTAGGTTGCGCTCGCGGAGAATCTGCTTTCCTATCGCCACTAGATAAGAGGCCAGCAAGACCAGGGTTTGAATTGCTTCAAAGAAGTGTCGTACCAAGCGTCATGCCCCAGAAGGGTGGAACTATGATGGGATCTCCCAAGTCGCGTGCGCATCGACTCGTTCACCAGGGCTGGGCGCTTCCGGATTGGCATTATCCACTTGAGTGGAGTGGCATTCGCCGTGTCTTATTATTTGAAAAGAGCCGTTAATCGTGATGTCGCCGGCAATGCCATTTGCATTCTCCGTGGCTATGCTAAGCGTGCATGTATCTCCGACTTCGGGGATACGCTGTTCATCGCTGAAGTATGGAAGCAGGAGTCCGGTCTGTGATCCATGCGCTCGTGCAGTTAGAACGACCCATGTTTTTACGATGCCGGAGTACGGAGGGGTAGGGGAGCGCGCGATGACCG
Organism: Pseudomonadota bacterium; assembly: GCA_023457475.1. Lineage (GTDB taxonomy): Bacteria > Pseudomonadota > Gammaproteobacteria > Xanthomonadales > Xanthomonadaceae > Stenotrophomonas. The sequence continues at coordinate 1,653 of JAEWLO010000128.1, forward strand.
TCGCACTGATGTATGTCTCCGAATTGCCATCATGTGATCCAAGGGCAGTCGAGACTCGCGCTGGGTTAGCGGATAGAAGAAGCATTGCCAGGCACAACCACTTCATGAGTTTGCCCTCCATTTCAGTCCTGGAGATTTGATCCTTGGGTCAGACGGCATCCTCTCGTTCTTGCAGCCATAATCAACTGGCATTCGAAGTGCAGTCTTAGGCTTGTCCGCACTAGTGTGAAGGGCTATTGGCGAAGTTTCTTGAAGTGGAAGTATCTTCGAGTGGCGCGCACCGCCACAAGCAGGAGGGCAAACGAGACAATGAAATGAAAGATGATAATTGGCTCGTCGTTGATTAGTTTCTTTCCTGTAACCCCTATTGAGAATAGAAGAAGTGCCCACCATCCTATCGCCGTGATGATGGAGTTGATGAGCTTGAATTTTGTCACAATCTGATCATTCATTCGTCTTCACTCACTATTGTTTCTACAAATGGCTTAAATGCTTCCGTGAAATCTGCGAATGCGCCAGTAGGGTTCACAGCGAGGCCAGCGCCGCGCCCACAAAGGCAATGCGACCTGACAACTTCTTATGTGTCGACTGCTTTCCGCTGGATCCCTGCATGTGCTTTTCCGTCAGTCCAGATGTGAGCCTTCAATGGCCGCCACGAAGAGTCAGACACGGCTTCGCCGTGGCGTTAAGCGATCGTTCGCTTAGCCTTTCTTTTCTGCGTACTGCGTCACCGCCGTCGATGCGTCGCGCATCGATACCCCGAGCGGTTGCGACTGACTATATCAAGGCTGAACAGATTTTGTAGGCGTCACTAATGGCAGGGGTGCTGCGGGGTTCAGGGGCGTGAGGCGGTGTGGGCGTCCCGCGCACCGCTTGGGCCGGCCAACGGCCGGCGCTACCGGAGTGCTGACAGCGTGACGCAGCTGGCCAACGGCCGGCGTTACCGGAGTGCTGACAGCGTGACGCGGCCGGCCAATGGCCGGCGTTACCGGAGTGCTGACAACGTGGCGCGCTGCTTGCCGTTTGCGTCGAAGTTGTCGGGCGCCAGCCACTTCGCGAATGCGTCGTGCAATCGGGGCCATTCTCCATCGATGACCGAGTACCAGGCGGTGTCCCGATTGCGGCCTTTGTAGACCAGTGCCTGCCGGAAGATGCCTTCAAACTGGAAACCCAGCCGTTCCGCGCTGCGGCGCGAGGCCGCGTTGAGGCTGTCGCATTTCCATTCGTAACGGCGATAGCCCAGTACATCGAACACGTAGTGCATGAGCAGGAACTGCGCCTCGGTCGCGGCAGGCGTCTGCTTGAGCAGCGGCGAGTACATCACGTGTCCGACTTCGATGACGCCATTGGCCGGGTCCTGCCGCATCAGCGCGAGCGTGCCGGTGGCCAATCCGCTGTCGGCATCTACGATCGCGTAGTGGCGGGGATCCTCGCTGCGGGCGGCATCCGCCAGATGCTGGAAGAACACCGCGCTAGAGGCGAACGGCCCGTTCGCCATGTAGGTCCAGTCACCGGGGTCTTCCGCCAGGGCGTAGGCCGCCTCCAGCGCGGTGCCGTGCACGGCGGGGTCCAACGGCTCCAGGCGGCAGAACCGCCCCCGCAGGGTGATCGCGTTCGGTCGTTGGCGCGACCGCCAGCCGGGCATCGGCATGCCGATCGGCTGACCGTAAGGATTGGTCCAGGCAGGCGACGGAGGGGCCACGGGCGGAGTCCACGCAAGGGGGCGGTCGCCTTTCTATCACGACCGGTGTCTCTGCAACAGGTGGCTCCACGGTGGCAGGGCGGTCATCCGGTGAGCAGTTCCTCGGCCTGTCGGTGGTCGGCGACCGGGGCGGATGAGGTCCGGTGCCCGGCCGTCGCCTGGACAGATGCATCGCGCTCCAGGAGCAGCGGTGAGGGGAGGTGGCAGTCCGGATGCATCCGGCAGAACCCGTAGACCGCACCGGCCAGGCCGATCATCAGGCCGGGCGTGAAGGCGGCACGCGTAAGGCCGCCGACCATGCCGTTGTGTTCTTCGATCGAGGAGATCACTTCGATCGCCGCGGCATCCACGGGGTAGGGGCAGCCGTCAGGATCGAGGCGGGCGGCCATGACCAGCAGTTCGCGGGTCGATAGATCGCCGTGGCAGAGGGTATGGCTGAAGCCCCAGCGGCCGTTGGCATCGGCCACCGCACGGCGCAGGGTCGACAGATGCCGCGTGTCGCCGGTCCGCGCGTACAGGTCCGCTGCCGCCAGGCCGATGCCCACGCTGCCGTGGCACCAGGTCGGAAAGTTCTTCTGTCCGTCCTTCAGATGGATGTCACGCCAGCGCCCGGTATCGGGCTCGAACAGGGCCTCCTGGAAGTCGAACGCCCCCTGCGCCAGCGCCTTCCACGCGGCCCGTTCGGCAACAGTGCCCGCGCCGGTCATGGCCAGCCGTGCCAGGGCCCAGCCGATGCCCATCGCACCGTGCCCGAAACCGCCGATCGGCTCGTCGAACTGCGGCGTGGGCCAGCGTGCGCCCCCTTCATCCACGATGGCGGTGGCCTGCAACCGACGGGCGGCGAGTGCGGCAATGTCCAACCACCGGGCGTCACCCGTGGCCTCGGCCAGATGAATCAGCGGGACAATGGGGCCGGACACGCCGTCCAGCATTTCGTACTTCGGAACCGTGGCGAAGCCGGGCGCTTCAAGCGCAGCGGCCGCCTCGCATGCGGCATCCAGCAGCGCTGCGCGCCCGAGCAGGTCATGCAACGCCAGCAGCGTCCAGATGCGGGAACCGGCACCGACCAATCCACCGCCCGCGTCGGGCGCGTCGGTGCGACACATGTTGAGGTAGACCCGCAGCGCGCCTTCCAGCGCCTGCTCGACGCCACCGACCCGGTCGGCACGGCCCTGTTCGACTTCGCGCGCGTAGGCGGCAAGGCTGAAGGCGATGCCGCCCAGGCCGAAATACACATCGGGCTGCACCGGTTGCACGGTCCAGCCGCTTTGGGTGATCTCCGGCGTGATCCAGGTGAGTGTGCCGTCGTCGCCACGCACCGCCAGGCGGATCAGGCTGTCCACCGCAGCGGCGGCCTGTCGGCGACGGCGCGCCTCCAGGTTCTGCGCATGCGGGGCGCGCGCAGCGTAGGAATAGCCTTCTCGCGCTTCCGCACGCGCCAGCGCGTGCTGGTTGAGGTCGGTGGCCACCAGCGTGCTGCGGATGGTGACGTCCTCGAGGTCGATCCGCATGGCGCGCCAGTTGTCTGCCACCTCTTTGATGCGTGATGGCACCAAGGGGGCGGAGAACAGTGGAATGTCGCCGTAGCGCAGCGCGTCGATCTCCTGCATGACCTCCCGTGGATCGGCGGACGCTGCAGGCGCGACCGCGGCATTGCGCACCAGCAGGTCGAGCGCACGCGCGATGGCACGGGGTTCGTCGTGCAGCGAAGCGGGGTGCCAGAGCATGCGGCCAATCTCCGCATAGGCCATGGTGGGGCGTTGCACCTCGCGAACCTCGCTGCCCTCGAACCGTGCAAGCAGCACTGGCAGCTGGCCGTTCTCATCCAGGGCGCGAAGGCGCCGGCTGGCTTCCATGAAGCCCTCGCTGATGTGGTCCCAGAAGCGCGAGACATCCGGGTTCGGGGACGGGTGATTCTGGGCAACGGCGAATTCGCTCTCGACCATGCCCAGCCGCGCCGCTTCACCCGCTTCCTCAATGATGACCGGCACCCGGACTTTCGGCTGCTCGCCCGGCAGGGCACCGGCGGCGGACAGGTCCACGCCTTCCATGCCCAGCCCCACGGTGCGGAAGGGCACGATGCCCGTCCGGAGGACCGAGTTGCGCATCAGCGTCACGGCCAGGTCGTAGGCGTGTCCGTAGCCGGTGGGCTCGGACTCGATCGGCGTGGAGAACACGCTTTCCGCATCGACGACGACCGGGGTCGGGCCCACCGCAATCAGGTTCTCAAGATGGATGTCGGTGCCGCCGATCAAACGCAGCACCGCCAGCCAGTGGCCGAGGCCACGATAGTAGGTGGCGAGTTGCGCATCGTCATCGCAGTAGCGGTGCGCCGCATATGCGGCCCAGCCGTGGGTGCCGCGGTCGATGACACGCGGCACGCAGACCCGCTGCGGGTCATTGGGGAACACCGTTTCAAGAAACGCATCCAGCACCGCATCGATCCGCAGCGAGCGCGGCTTGTACATCACCGTGCCGCCTTCGAAGACCAGTCGTGCCACGGTACGACCGCCGCCGTGGGTGTCGCCCTTGCCGAGTGAAATACCGACCAGTTGGCCGGCCGGCGCGCCGAGCAGCGCACTCAATGCCGCGCGATCTTCGCCGACGCGTGTCGCCAGCTCTACGATGGCACCGGACTGCGCGCGCAGCAGGGTATCCAGGCGTGTCTGCAGTGCGGGGTAGCGTTGCGCCAGATGCGGCAGGAACGCCGGCGAGCTCGCCCAGGCCTCGAACGGCTCAAGCGACTCGGCGGGCGTGGCGGCACCCAGCTGGCCGCTGCGGAGGGCCGCGTGCAGTTCCAGCAACAGCAGGCGATTGAGTTTGAGTTGTGCATTGCTGTGCAGCGCCGCGTACGCCTGCGACTGCAGCAGCGCGATTTCGTCGGGCGACAGCGCCGGAGCCAGCGCCTGAAGTCGTGCGTTTCCCTCGGCGTGGTAACCGGACAGCAGATGGTGCACGATCCGGGAAAAGGCATCGGCTGCGGTGGCTGTGGTCATTGCGTCCCCTGCAACATGGTCGACATCGGGTCGGGCTGGCGTGGTGCCGGCCGAGCGGCGCGCAGCAGCGATCGCTGCGCGCCGTTACAGCTCACCTCAGCAACAAAGGCAGTTGTTGATCACCGAAACCGTGGTGGTGCAGTTGCCCGTACCCCCGGTGATCATGGTCGGCGCGGCACTGGTCAGTGCGGCGTCGGTGGCCTGCTGGCCATAGATGAACAGGGAACCGGCTGGATTGTCGCAGCCATCCACGCTGTCGGCTCCCTTGAGCCAGCCCGAAACGACGTCGTCATTCATTTGCATAGCGCTTACTCCTTTTGAGTGAAGATGTAGCGAGCAAAGGCCTGAAGAACAGGCACTCTTCGGTTACGGCCATTCCCTGGCATCAAGAAAGCGACTGCGATACCGCACTGCGTGGGTCTGGCCGCACCCTCACGGTGCATGCTTTTCGCGCTGAAAACCGGGATTCCGCTCACATAACGCGGCACTGTGTAGCGACACGCCCTGCGTGTCGTGATGCCTAACGCCCGGGAGACTGCGGGACGCGACGCAGTTTCGTGATGTCGTAGCCCATCGCCTGGATGCGCTCGACTGCCTGCTGGTAGTCCGCGTCCGACACCTGCGGCGTGCGCGCCATGAACCAGACATAGTCGCGCTTGGTGCGCCCCACAATGGTCTGCGTATAGCCCTCATCGAGCCAGGCGATGATGTATTCCGCCTGGATCGGCCAGACGAACTGCATGCCCCAGACCGCACCATTGCCTTCCTTCTCCACGCGTCCCACCGGGTTCATGGTGCGCTTGGGTGCCTGGAAGCTGCCCTTGCGGTAGGTGAAGGTGGTCTGGATGCGGCCGTCCTCACGCAGGGCATAGCTTTCCACCGCATCGAACGCCTCGCGCTCGGGGCGGGTCGGAATATGTGCGATCACGTACCAGTCGCCCATGAAGCGGGGCACATCCACGGATTCAACGCGGGGCAGGGGACGGGTATCGTGCGTGCTGCAGCCCGTGCCGAGGAAGGCGAGGCTGAGCAGCGGGAGGAACGAGAACATACGCATGGCAGTCTCCTTCAGCGCGGCCGGAACAGGTAATGCGCCACCATCCACTGCTGGCCTTTGTCGTAGCCGAACAGCTCGGCGCAGGCCATCCAGAACATGCGCCAGCGCTGCCACCAGAGTGCGGCATCGTCCCCGTATGTGCGTGTGAGAATCGGCATGATCTGCTCCCGCGCCGCGTCCTGGTTGGCCAGCCAATGGTTGGCCGTGCGCTGGTAGTGGGTGCCGTTCAGCAGCCAGCGCTCCTGCAGCTCCAGGTCGCTCTGGAAATGGAGCAGCGTGTCGGCAGAGGGCATCAGCCCGCCGGTGAAGAAGTGGCGACCCATCCAGTCGTCCTCACCCGCGGTTTCGAAGGGATACATCAATGTCCGGTGGGTGAAAATGTGGATGAACAGGGCACCGTCGCTGCGCAGCCAACCGGCAATGCGGGCAAGCAGCGTCGGGTAGTTGCGCACATGCTCGAACATCTCGACCGAGACGCAGCGGTCGAAGGCGGCGGACGGCAGGTCGAGCAGATTGACGTCGCGGGTGAGCACGGTGACGTTGTGCAGGCCACGCCGCACGCACTGCTCCATGATATGGGCGCGCTGTCCCAGCGAGTTGGAAACGGCGGTGATGCGCATGTTGGGAAAGCGCTCGGCCATCCACAAGGTCAACGAGCCCCAGCCGCAGCCGAGCTCCAGCACGTCCTGCCCATCGGCCAGCCCGGCCCGTGCGGCATACAGGGTGAGCATGGCCTCTTCGGCCACTTCCAGCGTCTCGGTGCCCGTGGCGTAGTAGCAGCTGCTGTACTTCAGGCGCGGGCCCAGGCAGGCCTGGAAGAAGCCGGCGGGCACCTCATAGTGCTGCTGGTTGGCCTCGTCCACGTGCAGGGCCACCGGACTGCGGGCCAGTTCCAGCAGGCGGTCGGCGAAGCGGCTGTGCTGGGCCTGGACACCGCCTTCCGATTCATCCTGCAGTCGTTGCCGGCACAGCCGGCGGATGCCGAAGCGGATAGCGCTGTCGGGCAGCCATCCGCGTTCTGCCCAGCGGGTGGGACCGAATTCCATCTCCGACGGTGCCTGTGGAAGCGAACGGGTATTCATGGCGTGGCCTCTTCGGAATGCCGGGGGAACCAGGGAAAGAACATCGGCGTGCTTGCCTGGTAGCGTCGGTAATCGTCGCCACGGCTGCGCAGGGCCTGCTTCTCGGTGAACGGCACGCCGCTCAGGTAGCGCAGAAACACGTACATCACTACCGGGCCACTCCATGCCAGCCAGTAAAGCGGCGATCCCACCGCCAGCAGCACATAGGCGAACCAGTGCAGCCACTCGAAGAAGTAGTTCGGGTGGCGCGAGTACCGCCAGAAGCCGTCACGGCAGGTGCGGCCCCTGTTGGCAGGGTTGGCGCGGAATCTCGCAAGCTGACGGTCGGCCAGGCTCTCGCCGCCCACGCTCAGCAGCCAGACGATTCCTGCCGCGATGACCCAGCCGGTCACCCCGGCAACGGGATTGGCGGCCACCGCCGCGAATGGCAGCGCGAACAGCCCCACCAGCAGTGCCTGCGCCATGAAGAACCCGAAGATCTTCGGTTGGCTGCCGTGCCAGTGTTCGCGCAGTGCGCGGTAGCGTCCATCCTCTTCCTCGTGACGCACGCGGTTCCACAGATGCAGTGCCAGCCGGCTGCCCCACAGCCCACCCAGCACCGCCAGCGCGATGCGCGGTGCCGTGGCCCCGTCCCCCAGCCACGCCAGCAGAAGTGCCGCAGCGGCCACGCCTTTGGCCCACAGTACGTCCACGACGCCGATGTTCTGGTGCCGTCGCTGCCACAGCCAACCCCAGCCCATGATCACCACGGCGTAGAGCAGCACCCAGACCAGTGGCATCATCACACTGTCTCCTGAAGAGCAGGGCGGTAACCGGGCCGGGCGAGCAGCAGGTGCGAGACTCCGATCGACCGCTCCAGGAATCCGCCTTCGCAGTAGGCCAGATAGAACTCCCACAGACGCAGGAACCGATCATCGAAGCCCTGCGCGCGGACGTCCGCCGTGCGGGCCAGGAACCGCTTGCGCCAGCAGCGCAGGGTAAGCGCGTAGGACTGGCCGAAGTCGTGCTGCCCGATCAGCTGCAGGTCGCTGGCGCGCGTCTTGGCCGTCATCATCGCGGCGATCGATGGAATGAAGCTGCCGGGGAACACAAACCGCTTGATGTAGTCCACGCTTCGGAGGGCCTGTGCGTAACGGTGGTCCTCGATGGTGATGGCCTGCAGCAGCGCCACGCCCTCCGGCACCAGCAGGCGCTGCACCGCGCTGAAGTAGGTGTCCAGCTGGCGGGCACCGATCGCCTCGATCATCTCGATCGAGACCAGCTTGTCGAACTGCCCCTCCAGGTCACGGTAATCGCGAAGCAACAGGGTCACCCGGTCCTGCAGCCCGGCCTCGCGGATGCGCTGGCGGGCAAGGTCGTACTGTTCGGTCGAGATCGTGGTGGTGGTGACGTGGCAGCCATAATGCCGTGCTGCATGCAGCGCGAAGCCGCCCCAGCCCGTGCCGATCTCCACCACGCGGTCGCCTTCCTTCAGACGAAGCTGCTCGCAGATGCGGTCCAGCTTGCGTCGCGAGGCAACTTCGAGCGGCTCCTGGTCAGCCGCGAACAGGGCCGAGGAATACATCAGGTCCGACGACAGGAACAGTGAGAAGAAATCGTTGCCCAGGTCATAGTGCGCGGCGATGTTGCGTCGGCTTCCGGCCCGACTGTTGGGGCGCATGGCTTCCCACAGGCGCAGCGCCAGGCCTCCCACGCGCGCCGGGCCGCGTTCCATGCCGTCCAGCAGGTGCCGGTTGCGTACCAGCAGCCGGATCAGCGAGACCAGGTCGCTGCATTCCCAGTCACCATCGATCCACGACTCTCCCGCGCCCACGCTGCCCTTCGCGGCCACCTTGCGATAGAACGCCGGGTCGTTGATGGTGACGACGACGTCCAGCGGGGTTCCGGCGGTGGCCGGGGCGATGCCGCCCAACGTGGTGTCGCCGAGCGCATCGCATACCCGCAGGCGCCCGCCCTGGAGCGGTGCCAGCAGGTCGAGCAGGCGGGTGCGCAGCAGCCGCTGCAGCAGGTCCGGTTGCGGCAGGTCCACTGCGCGCGTGGTGTCGTTCATGGCTGGCGTCCGGAAAGGGAAGGGTGGTCATACACGGGTGTGCGTTTCAGCCACAGGCGCAGTGCCTGCCAGTGGATGGCCAGTACCACCTGCACGGTCATCAGCGGGTAGGCAAGCAGCACCCGTGCCAACCCCGGGCCATCCAGCGGACGCCGAAGCATGGTCTGTGTGGCATCGAACTGCCGGACACCGTCCCGCCACACCTGCATGTGCACGGCGAGGTCCTCGCCGGGCGGGGTGAAGCGCCAGTCGTAGGCGCAATCCATCGGCATGAAGGGCGATACATGGAACTGCTTGTCGAACCGCCAGCGCAGCGCGCGGCCGCGGCGCTCCGCCTGGGCCGCTGGCAGCACATAGGCGTGCCGTTCGTTCCAGGGCGTATTGGTGATCTCGGCGACGATGCACTCCAGCTGTTCGCCGTCGGCCTTGTAGCAGTAGTAGAAGCTGACCGGGTTGAAGGTGTGGCCGCCATAGCGCAGGTGCGCCAGCAGGCGGACCGGACCGGTGGGACGGTACCCGAGTTCGCGCTCCGCCTGGTCGCGCACGGCTTCGGCCAACGGCTGGGCGGGGTTGCCCAGGTAGTCGCTGCGCCGGAACTGCGCCAGATTGCGTCGGTTCACGGACCATAGCCAACGTCGTTTGAACAACGTGGGCAGGTCATCCAGGTCCAGCAGCAACTGGGCGATCGGGTAACGGAATGCATGTGCCTGCGGGCGGTGCCGCCGGTGCACGACGTGGCCGAAGTACAACGCACTGCCACTCATGCGATGGCCGCCTCCCACAGCACGTCTTCCTTGCCGGCGGTTGCCGCACGGAATGCATCCACCATGCGCCGGGCGCTGCGGATGCCGTCCTCGTGGAAGCCCCATCCCCAATAGGCCCCGACGAACCAGGTGTTGCGACGCCCCTGAACCTCCGACCAGCGCGCCTGGGCGCGCACCGCGGCATGGTCATGCACCGGATGGGCGTAATAGCAGCGGCGCAGGATCCGCGACGGATCGATCGCGTGGGTGCGGTTGAGGGTGACGATCAACGGCGTATCGCCCGGCAGGCCCTGCAACTGGTTCATGTGGTAGCTGACGGTGCAGGGCGCGTGCGGGTCGGCGGGTACATGCGCGTTCCACGCGGCCCATGCTTTGCGGTTGCGCGGCAGCAGGGAGGCATCGGTGTGCAGGACGGCCTGGTTCGGCTGGTAGGTGATCGCTCCCAGTACTTCATGCTCCACCGGGTCCGGATCCTTGAGAATGGCCATCGCCTCGTCGCTGTGGCAGGCGAACACCACATGGTCGAACCCCTCCACCGACGTGAGGGTATGCACCAGCGCACCCCAGTCGGTGCGTTCCACCCTGTACACCGGACAGCCGATCCGTTCGCGCACGCGCCAGCGGGCGCGCAGCGCATCGATGTAGCGCGCCGAGCCCCCTGTCACCACGCGCCACTCCGGACGCCCGCTGACCTGCAGCATCTGGTGGTTGGCCATGAACTGCACCAGGTAGCGTGCCGGGAAATCGAGGATGCGCGCGGTGGGCGAGGACCACAGGGCAGACGCCATCGGCAGCAGGTGCTCATGCACGAAGGCGTCGCCATAACCATGGCGTCTCAGGTACTGGCCCAGTGTGGGACCTTCGGCCTCCTGCAGCAGCAGGGGCGCTTCCCGATAGAAGCGGCGCAGGTCGCGCAGCATGCCCCAGAAGCGGGGTGATACCAGATTCCGGCGCTGGCAGAACAGACGATCCAGCGAGGTCGCGTTGTACTCCACCCCGGTTTGCTCGCTGTGCGCCGAGAAGCTCATGGTGGTCGGCTGCGACGCCACGCCCAGTTCATGGAACAGGGCCGTCAGGAGGGGGTAGTGCTGTGGATTGAAGACGATGAAGCCGGTGTCGACGTTGAGGTCACGACCGTCGACCTGCACCTTGTGCGTATGCGTGTGCCCGCCCAGGTAGTCCTCGCCCTCGAACAGGGTGACTTCATGTTCGCCGTCCAGCCAGTAAGCGGTGGCGAGCCCTGCAATGCCCGAACCAATGACCGCGATGCGCATGTCAGTACCTCGCCTTGGTCAGTACCCATTCCGGGATCGGTTTCAGTCCCCCCACCAGTCGCAGGGCCGCCATCACGCGGAGTCCGTACCAGGTGAGGTCGACTTCCCACCAGCGGAAGCCCTGGCGAACCGTTCCGGGAAAGAAGTGATGGTTGTTGTGCCAGCCCTCGCCAAACGTGAGCAGAGCCAGCCAGAGATTGTTGCGGCTGTCGTCCTGCGTGTTGAAACGCCGCCGGCCGAACCGGTGCGCCAGCGAATTGATGGTGACGGTTGCATGGAACAGTACAACGGTGGAGATGAAGAAGCCCCACACGAGCAACTGCGGGCCGTTGGTATGCAGCCCCGGTGCATGACGCTCCAGCAGCATGCCCACGCCATACAGGGCGGCTGCCAGCAGCACCGGAACCACGGTATCGAAACGGTCCAGCCAGCGCAGTTCCGGATAACGCGCAAGATCGGGCACGCGGCTCATATCCGTGATGAAGGCTTCACGCGTGAGGAACCAGCCCATGTGGCTTCGCCAGAAGCCGACCTGCTGCGGCGAATGGGGATCGAGTGGCTGGTCGGCGTGTCGATGGTGGTGGCGGTGATGCGCCGCCCACCACAGTGGCCCGCGCTGGACGCTGGCGGCACCGATCACCGCGAACAGGAACTGGATCGGCCGTGAGGTGGTGAAAGTGCGGTGAGAGAAATAGCGATGATAGAACCCGGTGATGGCGAACATGCGCAGCGCATAGAGCACAGCCGCGACAGCCACGGCCGTTCCCGAGACCCCCACCCAGACAACGCCAAGGCAGCCTGCGTGCAGCAGCACGAAGGGAACAGCCCTCATCCAGTCGATACGCGCCGTAGACGCTGCGTCTACGTCTCTTTCACCCGTCGCGGATGTATCGAACCAGCGGCGCACGGCATTCCGCATCCGCGAGGTGTTGGCCTGGAGTCTTGCAGGTGCCATGAATCAGTTCCGCCGGGTTGCATCCATGCAGAGGTCTACGAAGCACAGCCGGAATTGGATGCAGTTCGAGTGCGCTGCATCCAAAGCCGTGCTTCGTGCGTAGAGAGAGCAAAACCACCCCTTGACCCCGTTTGCAGCCGATGTACTCTGAACCCACCTCCGCCACCCTCTGCTTCGCAACCGCCAGGATGATCTCCGGGGCACCGCAGCCGACGAGCGAACCTATCAACTGGGCCGGAGACATGGACGGCGTGGCGCAGCGCCGCGACCGCGACTGTTTCATGCGGATCTACGACTATTTCATGCCGCGCCTGTGCGTGTACCTGCGAGGCCTCGGCGCGCCGGATGGCGTCGGCGAGGAACTGGCGCAGGAGAGCCTGCTTCGGCTGTGGCTGCATGCGGACCATTTCGACCCCGCGCAGAGCGCATTGAGTACCTGGTTGTTCCGGATAGCGCGCAATCTGCACATCGACCGCGTGCGACATGAACGCGGCTGGCTGAATGCGCAGGCCGTGGTCGAGCAGGCGGCGTCACTCGACGCACCCGGTCGCAGCAGCGCCGAGCAGTTCGCCGACGACGCACGGTTGCGCGAGCGCGTGAATGAGCTGCCGGCGGTGCAGGCGCGGCTTGTACGGATGTCCTACTTCGAGGCGCGCAGCCACGGCGAGATCGCACAGACGCTGGGAATGCCGTTGGGAACGGTGAAGTCGCACCTGCGACGTGCGTTCCTGCAGCTGCAGTCGAAAGTGGGGGGCGGCTGATGCACCCGCACCATCATCTCGATGACGCCACCTTGATGAGCTACGCAGCGGGCGCGCTCGGCACCCCGTTGACGGTGGTCGCCAGCGCGCATCTTGAGCGTTGTGCGGTGTGCCGGCAGCGCCTGCGCGACGCCGAAGCGATCGGTGCCGCGCTGATCGAACAGACCCAGCCGGACGCGGTAGGTGCACCTTCCGGGGCGTTGCGGGAGGCCATGCTCGCCCATCTGGACACCACCCCGGCTCCCGCGCGTTCGGCATGGCCGCCGGAGGCGGCCTTCCTTCCGGTGGGCAGCGAGCCCGACCGCATGCCGACCGCGCTGCAACCGTACTTCGGGGATCGCCTCAGCACGGTGGACTGGCATTGGATCGGCCCCGGCATGTACTGCGCACGCGGCCTCGGCATGCCCTCGCTGATCATGCTGAAAATCGCCCCGGGCAAGAGCCTGCCGCTGCACAGTCATGGCGGCAGTGAGCTCACCCAGGTGCTGCAGGGTTCCTACAACGATGCGCTGGGACTGTTCGCTCCCGGTGACATCGCCGATCTGGATCAGGATGTGGAGCATCAGCCGGTGACCGCACCGGGCGTGCCCTGCATCTGCGTGTCCGCGCTGGACGCCCCGCTGGTGTTCAGCGGCTGGCTCGCACGGAAGATGCAGCGGTTCGTAAGGTTGTAAGGCGGGGGAGACGCCTGGAGGAGGCGGCACCGGCAGTCTGAAGCGGAGCCGGTGCCGCCTGTACTCTTGAATGCCGGTCAGGCGTCCAGCGCCGCACGCACCCGCGTGGCGAGCTCACCCACCGTGAAGGGCTTGCCGATCAGATGCACGTTGGCGTCCAGGACACCCTCATCGAC
>JAEWLO010000129.1 GCA_023457475.1 Pseudomonadota bacterium
GGCCGGCCCGGGCGGTCCTGATTCGTTCGGTCATTTCACGGCGTTACCGGGCGTTGGACCGTTATCGGCGGTCGTCTGACGACCGACCCTACCCTTCACGCCGGTACCAACCGGGCCGCAATACGCCGTCCTCAGCCGAGATCACTGGCGCTTCCGTCGTCATCACCACCATCCCCGGCGTGATCTCCAGCAGCGCGCGCGAGCCCACATTGAACCCGGCGCGCGCCATCCACATGCCGCACAACCGCGCGCAGGGAATCTTCGGGTCGTGCGGGTGCTGTTCGCCGGCGGTGTACAACGAACCGATCAGCACACTTCTGGGCCGCTGCCAGTGATAGGCAATGCGGGGATAGTTCCTGCTCTCGTCGCTCATGGTGGATCCCTTTTTAGTCCCCCTCCACCGGAATTGGTGAGGGAGCCGGGAGGCTGAAAACCGTACGAGAAGCAAATTTTCCGGTGCGACGTATTTCCACGAGGGTATTGCATTCCGTCACCCTCCCGACGCAGATCTTCCAATTCAGCTTCTCGTGAGGTTTTCAGACCTCGGGTCCACCATGCGGACACGACGACGTTAGCGGAAGTCGGTTGTGTCGTTCGAAGCATCGGTGTCGATAGACGCCGTATACCGATGTGTCGTGAGTGGTCCGTGGAAGGCCTCAAGGCGTTGTGGCACAACGCATCGCATAGTGTGATGGGCGTCGCGGTGGCGTTTTTTGCACCATTTTTTTGATGGCCACGTGCGCGTGTCGCGCTGGCGGATTTGGCATGGAGTGCGCGGTTTTGCCGATCCGTTTCCATGCGATACCGGGCGTTGCGCCGGTATCGGCGATCGTTTGGGAACCGATCCCACCGGGGAGGCATCCCGGTTGGAGTTGGAGTTGGAGTTGGAGTTGGAGTTGGGGTGCAGTTGCAGTTGCCGTTGCCGTTGCCGTTGCCGTTGATTGACCATGGCCACCGTCGACCTGTCGAGGGTCGGCCGGGGTGGGTTTGCGGGACCGTCAAAAACATGGATGTTTTTGACGAGCCCCCATGGACGGGTTTACGGCGTGTCCCGCAGACCCACACCGGCCGGCCCAGCCCGGATCACGCGTGCACCTGCGGCTGTTCGCACAAATGCGTGAAGAGCCGGGCAGAGCCCGGCGCTACGCGGGGTCATGCCCGTCCCGCGGGGTGCGTCATTTCTCCCGCCGCCAGTTCAACGAACCGCGGTTCTCGACCGTGCTGGATTCGAGCTCCAGGTCGAAGCCGCGCCGCAGCAGATACTTCAGCGTCAGCACCGAACCACTGCCCACCATCGACACGCCATACCCGATGTACAGCTTCGGCGAAATGTACTTGCCGAAGCCGATCACCGAACCGCCCAGCGCGCGCGACTGGCTCACCCCGGCATCGTCCAGGCCCAGCTTCGCGCCCAGCTGCGACGCCAGCAGGCCGCTGCCTGCCGACAGCGCCGCCGAAGCCGCGTTCACCTGCTGGGTCTGGTCGCTGCTCGCATTGGTCAGACTGCGCCCCAGCACCAGGAAGGCCAGCGCCTCCGACTGCGACATCGCCGGATCGGACCACACGTCCACACGCGGCGACTGTGCACGACCGGTCACATCGATGCCCGCCGTGACATCGCCAATGCGGCGCTCCGCGCGGATGTTGATGCGCGGATCGCTCACCGCGTTGTAGTTCCAGTTGAGGTTGCCGCGCGTGATCGTCAGGTCCTGGCCGTACGCCTTGTAGCGCCCGCGCACTTCCAGCGCGCCGTTCGCCGTCATCTCGCGTCCCGGTTTCGCCCACACCTGCATCTTTCCACCCAGGCCGCCCTTCAGGCCGAAGCCCGCCATGTTGACCTTGTCGCCCAGGCTGACCGTCAGATCCATGTCCAGCGGCGAGGTCGGTGTCTCTTCCGGATCGGCCGGGTCCAGCACCACCACATCCTCGGACACCGACGTACCGCGATCCAGACGCTCCAGATCAATGTCCGCTTCCGGCACATGCACGCTGCCGCGCAGCTCCATCGCCGTCTTCGCCAGCGTGAAGTCCAGATTAGGATTGGCGACGATGCGCAGCTCCGGCGTGTTCGACAGCAGCACGTTCTCGCCGTGGATATGCAGCTGCAGCGGTTGTGCATCGCCGAACCACGACAGCCCGCCATCCACGAACAGCGTTCCCTTTCCGGAATTGGCCTGCGCGGTGATCTTGGCTGAACCGTCCGGCTGCGCGGTGAAGCTGCCCTTGCCCTGGTCGAAGGTGAGCCCCAGTGCCGGGAACTCACCCTTGAAGTTGCTCAGCTTGGCCTCGCCGCCCAGCGACGGCGTACCGCGCGTGCCGCGCAGGCTGACGTGGCCTTCAATCAGGCCGGTAGGTCGCACGATGTCCGGCGAGAACAGCTCCAGCCAGTACAGCCGCGACATGTTGAGGTAGAGCTCCCCGTTCAACGGTGCACTGGCGTCCCAGCCGGTCTGGAACTTGGCATCCACGAAGCCGTCGCCCTGGAAGCCGACGCCGAGCTTGCCGACGATCTGTGCCGGGGTCATGTCCACGCTGGCCGAGAACTGGTCGTAGCGCACCAGCTCGCCGCGCGCGTTGTCGCCCAGGCGGATGCCGCCCTCCAGCGAGGCGATGCGCACGTTGCCTTCCCATGCGTTGCCGCGCGGCCGGATACGCCCGTCCAGCGTGATTTCCCCGCGCAGATGGATGCGCCGGCCAGACTGCGGGGGCAGCCACGGCTGCACCAGCGCCAACGGCAACGCATCGCCGCGCACCACCAGCCCGTCACGCGGCCAGTTCGCACTGGCGCACAGCGCACCGCCGGTGGCCGCCCCCAGGCAGGTGTCACTCAGGGTGAAGGCGCTGCCCTGAACCGAGAACGTGGCCGGGCCACGCAGGTTCCAGGCATCGCCCTTGACCGGCGCGATGTTCAACTGCGAAAGGTCGCCGCGCCATGCGTTGCCCTGCTGGCGCACGCCGCCCTGCAGCGCGACCGCGCCAAGTTCATTGCGGGCCTGCGCGTCCAGGCGCAGGTTGGAGATGCTGCCGCGTGCGTTCACGGCCAGGGTATCGAGCAGCATGCCGGCCTGCACCTTCGTGCCCTGCACCGCCAGCGTGCCGCTGTCGCCCTGCCACGGCAGGCGTCCCTGGATGCTCAGCGCCTCGGCGCTGTAGTCCGCATAGCGCAGGCCATTGCCCACCAGATCGGCGGTAATGTCCGGCGCGGTGCGTGGGCCGCGCACCTGCACGGAACCGCGCAGGGTGCCGGTGCTGCCGGGCATCAGATCATCCAATTGCACCGGGTCCAGCTGCGCCTGCACGTCGAGGCGGTCGCCGACGCTGCCCTTGGCGGTCAGGCGGCTGTTGCCCACGGCGAGCCGCACGTTGCCCTCGCCCTGCGTACCGCGCAGCGCAAAGCGTCCCTGCGCGTCCACGCTGCGGCTACGCAGGGTGCCCTTGATGCCGGGCACATCCACGGTGGCCTCATAGGTAGCGGCGGTGCCGGGCGCACTGCCGGCCGGTGCCGGCACCTGTCGGCCCTTGGAGGCCAGGTTGCCGGACAAGCGGCCATCCCTGCCCGGCACGAAATAGCCGGGATCGAAGGCCGCGAGCTTCGCGGCCACGTCCCAGTCCAGCTGCGGAGCCCACGCCACCTGCCCGGTGACATCCAGCGCGCCGCCGGGGGTCTTGGCCTGCAGCTGCTGGATGCGGGCGGACTGGTCGTTGCCACGCACATCGAAGGTGAGGTCGGCCGACTGCCCTTCGCGCTCCACCGCTGCTTCACCGACGGTCGCCCAGTTCTTCAGCGTACCGGCCAGACCGAGGCGTGCTTCCTTCAGGGTCACCGGCACCGGTGCTGCCGCGCCGGGCGTGGTGGTGTCGGGTGCCGGCACCCAGGTGAGGTCGTTGGCCACCACGGAGAA
>JAEWLO010000130.1 GCA_023457475.1 Pseudomonadota bacterium
GGGTTACCCCGCCTTCTTGCGGATTGGCGTGACGTTGCTGGCGGCCTTGGCCGCCTTCTTCGTTTTAGCGGTGCCCTGCTCGAGTGCGGCGAAGAAGTCGCGCACCTTCGGGTACACCGTTTCGCGCCAGCGGCGGCCGCTGAAGATGCCGTAATGCCCGGCCCCTTCGACGATGAAATGCTCACGGTGCGCGGCGGGGATACCCGTACACAGGGCCTGCGCGGCTTCGGTCTGGCCCAGGCCGGCGAAGTCGTCCAGCTCGCCTTCGATGCTGAGCAGCGCGGTGCCGGTAATCGCAGCGGGATCCACGCGTTCGCCGTTCACCACCCACTCGCCACGCGGCAGCAGGAACTCCTGGAACACCACGCGGATGGTGTCCAGGTAGTAGCGCGCCGGCATGTCGAGCACGGCGTTGTACTCGTCATAGAACTGGCGATGCGCGTCGGCGTCGTCCATGTCGCCCTTCACCAGGTTGGCGTAGAAGTCCCAGTGCGAGCTGAAATGCCGGCTGGGATTCATCGACAGGAAGCCGGCGTGCTGCAGGAAGCCGGGATAGACCTGACGCCCCGCCCCCGGATACCCCGGCGGCACGGTATGGATCACGTTGTTCTCGAACCACGACAACGGGTTTTCGGTTGCGAGGTTGTTCACCGCGGTGGGACTGCAACGGGCGTCGATCGGACCGCCCATCATCACCAGAGAACGGGGCGTGGTTTCGCCGCGGCTGGCCATCAGGGAAACGGCGGCAAGCACGGGCACGGTCGGCTGGCACACGCTGACCACATGCAGTTTCTCCGCACCGAGGTGGCGGATGAATTCCTGCACGTAGGCAATGTAGTCGTCCAGCCCGAACTCACCCTGGCCGGGCGGCACCATGCGTGCGTCGACCCAGTCGGTCACATACACGCGGTGGTCGCGCAGGAGGGTGCGGACGGTATCGCGCAGCAACGTAGCGTGGTGGCCCGACAGCGGAGCCACCACCAGCACGAACGGCTGGTTGAGCATGGTGTTGAGCGGGCCGGCTTCGTTGCTGTGCCGCTTGAAGCGCAGCAGCTTGCAGAAGGGCTTGCTGATCTCTTCGTGCACCACGATCGGCACGCGCTCGCCTTCGACCTCGATTTCGTTGATGCCCCATTCGGGCTTCTCGTAATCCTTGCCGATACGGTGGAACAACTCGTTCATGGCCGACAGGCGGTCGGCACCGGGCATCTGCGACCACCAGTGCCCCGGATTGGCGAAGAACTTCGCGTTGGCCTGGGCCTGGTGCACCCACGGGGCAAGCAGATTGCGGGTCAACTCATGCAGCTGATAAAGCATGGCGTCCGAATATGTATGGTCTTATGTTGCCGCGCAGCATAGCGCACCCGGGTGTCCCATGGGTTAATCCGCCCATTCAGGCCCCGCGCTCCAACGCCGCCGCATGCCCCGCCAGGGCAGGCGACAGCCAGCAATGCGAGCCCAGCGGGGTGAACCCCTCAGCCTTCAGATGACGGCGGTACCAGCCGGCCGGCCGGGCCTGGAAGCCCTCGTGGTCGCCTTCAAACTCATCTTCGGCCGTGAACGCCTCCAGGAAGGCCACCCCGCCGGTCAGCTCGGCAAACCCGGCCAGCGCCGGCCGCAGCTCGCGGCTGGGCACGTAGTGCATCACGTCGGCGCAGACCAGCAGGTCCACGGGTGGGCAAGGGCGCAGCCAGGCGAAGTCGCCCACCCGCGCCGGGTGCAGGTTGCGGCTGCGGCCGTAGCGCTGCACCGCGTACTCGCTGCTGTCGAAGCCCATGTACTGCGCCTTCGGACGCAGCTTGAGCAGCGGTGCGCGCCAGGCCGCCTCCCCGGCCCCGATGTCGAGCACAGTGCGGATCGGCCGCTCCAGGTAGTACTCGGCCGTCGCCACCGCCAAGGCCACCTTGCGGGCCAGGCGCGCTGCACCGCCGGTCTGGTCGGGCTGGTACCAGCGCTGGAAATAGGCGTGATCGTAGGTCTTGGTCATGCGCGCGGAAGGGGGCCAGGAAACGGACGCCATCGTACTGCGTCAAACCGTCGCGCATGCGCCTTCACCGTGAATGGGTGAAAATGAACGACCTTTCCGCCAGCCGCTGGAGCCCGCGCATGCAGACCTACTACTGGGTCAAAACCTTCCACCTGGTGTTTGTGGTGGCATGGATGGCCTCGGTGTTCTACCTGCCGCGGATCCTGGTCAACCTGTCCGAGACCGCCGGGCAGCTGCCGGTGGTGGAGCGGCTGCAACTGATGGGGCTGCGGCTGTATCGCTTCGGCCACATGATGTTTGGTTTCGCCTTGATTCTCGGGCTGGTGCTGTGGCTGGGCTACAAGGTCATTCCGGACTTCCCGACCATGGTCGCGCCGGGCGCGGCTGGCTGGCTGCATGCCAAGCTGGGGGGAGTGGTGCTGCTGCTGGTGTACTTCAGCTGGACCGGGCGATTGCTCAAGAGCGCGGTGAAGGGGCGGGCGCTGCCGTCGTCGCGCGCGCTGCGCTGGTTCAACGAGCTGCCGCTGGTGTTGTTTGTCGTCGTGGTGTGGCTGGTCTTGGCCAAGCCGTTCTGAGCCCGGTTCCGTTCGGCGTTCCGAAGCCACGCAGGGCGTGGCTCCACGCGTGAACGTCGACCCGACGTAGAGCCACGCCCTGCGTGGCCGCACGGCAAAACCGAATCCGAAAAAAACCGGGCACAAGGCCCGGTTTTTTTATTTCACCATGTACGAGACGATCACGCCGTCTCGTAAGCCCCATACCCGCGCAGACGTTCATAGCGCTTCTGCAGCAGATCATCCACCGACAGCTTGTCCAGCGTTTCCAGCTCGTTGAGCAGCACGGCCTTCAGGCGCCTGCCCATCTGGTTCGGGTTGCGGTGCGCGCCGCCGGTGGGCTCTCGCACCACCTTGTCGACCAGGCCCAGGCCCTTCAGGCGCGGGGCGGTCAGGCCCAGCTGTTCGGCCGCTTCCTTGGCCTTGCCGGCGTCCTTCCACAGGATCGAGGCGCAGCCTTCCGGGCTGATGGTCGAGTACACGCTGTACTCCAGCATGATCGTGCGGTCGCCCACACCCAGTGCCAGCGCGCCACCGGAGCCGCCTTCGCCGATCACGGTGCAGATGACCGGCACCTTGAGCTCGGCCATTTCCATCAGGTTGCGCGCGATCGCCTCGGACTGGCCGCGCGATTCGGCGTCGATGCCCGGCCACGCACCGGCGGTGTCGATCAGGGTGAGCACCGGCAGCTTGAAGCGCTCGGCCATTTTCATCAGGCGCAGCGCCTTGCGGTAGCCCTCCGGCTTGGGCATGCCGAAGTTGCGCTTGATCTTTTCCTTGGTATCGCGGCCCTTCTGGTGCCCGATCAGCATCACCGGACGACCGCCAATGCGCGCCAGGCCGCCGACAATCGCCTTGTCGTCCGCGAACGCGCGGTCGCCGGCCAGCTCCTGGAACTCGTCACAGAAGATGCGGATGTAATCCTGGGTATACGGGCGCTGGGGGTGACGGGCCAGCTGCAGTACCTGCCACGAGGTCAGGTTGCGGAAGATCTGCGCGGTGCGCAGCCGCAGCTTGTCCTGCAGGGCGTGCACTTCGGCCTCGACATTGACCGCCGGGCCGGCGCTGGCGCTGCGCAGCTCCTGGATCTTGGCTTCCAGATCAGCGATGGGTTGCTCGAAGTCGAGATAGTTCGGATTCATCGGAAGCCGTCGTGAAGTAAAGAGGGAAAGTGTAGCCGAATGCGTCGAATCACCCCGTACGCACTCGTCTGGTGGTGGCCCCGGCCGTTGGCCGGATGCCGGCAATTCGCCCAGGGGGGACTGTACCGGACCTTCAGCGTACGTACCGCCGGATCGGCGCGCAGGGCCTCCACCAGCTGGCTGTCCACGCGTACGGCGGTCTCGCCGGCGACGTCCAGCATACCGGCCACCGGCCCCTGCTCGGAGCCCAGCAGCAGGTCCAGGCGCAGGGGCGTACGGCCGGGGCGATGGCGGTCGAGCAGCGCATTCACGCGGCTCCAGACCGGGTCGCCCTGGCGCAGGTCGAGGCGCAGCGACAAACGCGTGGCGTAGTTGGCGCAGATCTCCTCGTAGTCCCAGCACTGGCGGATGCGCAGGGCATACCCCCCGTTGAATTCGTCTTCGCGCAGTCCGCCCTTGACCACCAGGATGCGGTCCTTGGTCATCAGGTGGCCGAACTCGGCCAGGCCGTCGGAGAACGCGCTGCACTCGACCCGGCCACGGCCGTCCTCGAGCTGCATGAAGACCTGGCTCTCGCCTTTGCGCCGCACGCCCACCACCAGCCCGGCCAGGATCACCGGCGTTTCCGCGCGCCACGCGCGCTTCTCGCCATCCTTGCTGGGGCGGGCCGGGGGAATCAGCTTTTCCAGCATGCCCAGGTCGGTGCCGACCAGTTCCTTGACGTCGTCCGCCCACGGGTCGAACGGGTGGCCGCTGAGGTAGAAGCCCAGCGTCTCGCGCTCGCCCTCCAGCAACTGGCCCAGCGCCCATTCCTTTGCCTCGGGCAGGTCCAGCTGCATGGCGGTGCTGACCGGGTCCGGTGCGCCGAAAAGCGAATTCTGCCCGGAGGCTTTCTCGCGCGACATCTGGTCGGTCGCCTTGAGTACCTCCGGCAGCTGCAGCATCAGCGAGGCACGGTTCTTCCCCAGGCCGTCGAGCGCGCCACAGTTGATCATCGCTTCCAGCGTGCGCCGGTTGAGCTTGCCCGACTCGATGCGCATGCAGAAGTCGAGCAGTGAATCGTAGCGGCCGCGCGCGATGCGTTCGTCCACCACCGCTTCGCAGGCACCCTGGCCAACGCCCGTGATCGCGCCCAGGCCGTACTGGATGGTGTCCGCGCTGGAGGCCTCGAACATGTAGGCCGACTCGTTCACGCGTGGTGGCTGCACCTTCAGGCCCAGGTTGCGCACCTCGGCCAGGAAGCCGACCACCTTGTCGGTGTTGTCCATGTCCGAGGACAGCGTGGCCGCCATGAACTCGGCCGGGTAGTGGCGCTTGAGCCAGGCGGTCTGGTAACTGACCAGTGCGTACGCCGCGGCATGCGACTTGTTGAAGCCGTAGCCGGCGAACTTCTCCATCAGGTCGAAGATTTCGTCGGCCTTGGGGCCGTCCACACCGCCCTTGGCCGCGCCTTCGCGGAAGATCTCGCGGTGCTTGGCCATTTCCGCCGGCACCTTCTTGCCCATCGCGCGGCGCAGCAGGTCGGCACCGCCCAGCGAGTAGGCACCGACGATCTGCGCCATCTGCATGACCTGCTCCTGGTACACCATGATGCCGTAGGTGTCTTTCAGGATCGCTTCGGTGCGCGGATCGGGATAGATGATCTCTTCCTGTCCGTGCTTTCGCGCGTTGAAGGAAGGAATCAGGTCCATCGGGCCGGGTCGGTACAGCGACACCAGTGCGATGAGGTCTTCAAAGCGGTCGGGGCGCGCGTCCTTCAACAGGCGGCGCATGCCGGAAGATTCGAACTGGAACACCGCGCCGGTGTTGCCGTTGGCGAAGATGTCCCTGTAGGTCGGCGCGTCGTCGAGCGGAATGGCGGTGATATCCACCGGCGGAATGCCGGCGCGGGCATGCCGCTGGTTGATCGCCTTCACCGCCCAGTCGATGATGGTCAGCGTGCGCAGGCTCAGGAAGTCGAACTTCACCAGGCCGATTTCTTCAACGTCGTTCTTGTCGAACTGCGTGACCGGATTGCGGCCGCGGCCACCTTCGTCGTGCTCGGCGAACAGCGGGCAGAACTCGGCCAGCGGCTCGGGCGCGATGACCACGCCACCGGCGTGTTTGCCGGCGTTGCGGGTCAGATCTTCGAGCTGGCGGGCCAGGTCGATCAGATCGCGCACGTCGTCTTCGGACTGGTAGCGCTGGATCAGCTCCGGCGAGGCCATTTCCGCGTCCTTGCCTTCGCCCATCGCATCCTTGAGCGAGATGCCGAGGATGTTGGGGATCAGCTTGGA
Organism: Pseudomonadota bacterium; assembly: GCA_023457475.1. Taxonomy (GTDB): domain Bacteria; phylum Pseudomonadota; class Gammaproteobacteria; order Xanthomonadales; family Xanthomonadaceae; genus Stenotrophomonas. The sequence continues at coordinate 5,960 of JAEWLO010000130.1, forward strand.
CACGCCGTCCACAAGGCCATACGGGAAGCCCAGCACGCGCCCGGAGTCGCGCCCGACCGCCTTGGCGGCCCTGGTGCCGTAGGTGATGATCTGGCGGACGCGTTCGCGCCCGTATTTGCGCGCGACGTAGTCGATGACCTCGTCGCGGCGGTCCATGCAGAAGTCGATGTCGAAGTCGGGCATCGACACACGTTCGGGGTTGAGGAACCGCTCGAACAGCAGGTTGTAGGGCAGGGGATCCAGATCGGTGATCTGCAGCGCCCAGGCCACCAGCGAACCGGCACCGGAACCACGGCCCGGCCCGATCGGAATGCCCTGCGCCTTGCCCCACTGGATGAAGTCGGCCACGATCAGGAAGTAGCCGGGGAACCCCATCTTGATGATGGTGGCCAGCTCGAATTCGAGGCGCTCGAAGTAGTCCTCGCGGGTCTTGCCTTCGGCCAGCGGATTTTTTTCCAGACGCGCTTCCAGGCCCTTGCGTGATTCGCTGCAGATCCAGCTGTCCAGCGTTTCGTTGTCGGGCACCGGGTAGTCGGGCAGGAAGTACGTGCCCAGCCGCATTTCCACGTTGCAGCGCTCTGCCAGCGCCAGCGTGTTGTCGATCGCATCGGGAATGTCGGCGAACAGCGCGCACATTTCTTCAGGCGACTTGAGGTACTGCTGGTCGCTGTAGTCGCGCGGGCGCTTGGGGTCGTCCAGCACGCGGCCGGAGGAGATGCACACGCGCGCTTCATGTGCGCTGAAATCGTCCGGACGCAGGAACCGCACGTCGTTGCTCGCCACCACCGGCAGGCCGCGTTGGCCGGCCGCCATCAGCGCGAACTGGTTGAACGCTTCCTCGCCGTCGCGCCCGGTGCGGGTCAGTTCGAGGTGCAGGCCGTCGCCGAACACGCGCTGCCAGTCGGCCAACTGTTGTTCGGCCAGGTCATGCCGGCCTTCCCCGGCCAGGCGACCTGCCAGGCTGTCGCGCCCGGCCAGCGCGAACAGGTTGTGGCACCCGGCCTTGAGCCAGTCCGGGTGCACGGCCACGCCACCTTCCGGGCGATGTCCTTCCATCCAGGCCCGGGTCAGCAGGCGTGAGAGGCTGAGATAGCCTTCGCGGTCGCGGCACAGCAGGGTCATCCGCCAGGGCGTCATGCCCTCTTCGGCGATCATCACGTCGGCACCGGCAATGGGCTTGATGCCCACGGTCTCGGCGGCCTTGTAGAACTTGACCAGCGCGAACAGGTTGTTCAGGTCGGTGACCGCCAGCGCGGGCAGCTGCAGCTCGACGGCGCGGCTGAGCAGATTGGCCTGTTTGGCCTTCTTCGGGTCGGCCTGATCCGGTTTCGCCGGGACACGGATGGTCGAATCCGCCAGCGAAAACTCGGTGTGGACGTGAAGATGTACGAAGCGGGAAGTGGTCATGCCGAGCCAGTGTAATGCCCGGTCAGGGTACCGGCGGGTGCCTGTCGGGACAAGGCTTGACAGCCAGAGCCGAAGCCCTCGGCCAGTGATCTACGAGCCTAGGTCCGTCGGGTGTGGGTTTGCGAGGGACGCTGCAAGTACATCCATGTAAGCTCAGTCGCCGCATCCATGCGGCTCATGCC
>JAEWLO010000131.1 GCA_023457475.1 Pseudomonadota bacterium
TGGCAGAGACTGTGCAGCTGACCGTCGCGCTCGCCGTCGCCAGAGGTGAGGTCATCCACCAGGATGACCGTGGCGCTCTTGGGCGCGAAGAACTGCTTGAGGGCGAGGATCTGGCGGCGATAGCGCAGCGAATCCTGCGCCAGCAGGCGCAGCTCGGAGAGTGAGTCGAACACCACCCGGCTGGGACCGATGCGGTCGACCTGCGCCTGGATCAGCTTGACCGTTTCATCCAGCTCCACCTCCCAGGAATGCAGCACGGACTGCAGGCGGCCGTTGCCCAGCGCCTGCTCGGCCGAGCCGAGCTCGAACAGATGCAGGCCGTCCAGCGACCAGTTGTGCGCGGCGGCGACCTCGCGCAGTTCCTCGGCGGTTTCGGACAGCGTGATGTAGAGGCACTTTTCGCCTTCTTTCATTCCCTGCAGCAGGAACTGAAGCGACAGCGTGGTCTTGCCCGAGCCCGGCGGGCCTTCCAGCAGGTACAGACGGCCCTGCGGCAGGCCGCCGGACAAAACCGCGTCCAGACCCTGGACGCCGGTGGTAACGCGTGCACTCTGTGTCTGCATGTAGGCCCCCTGTTCTGGACGGAGGGGAGTCTAGCAATGGGTTCCGTGTAGAACCTGTGTGATCGCAGGCTGCAGATAAAGTGGAGTTCGCGCGCATTCAAACACGTGAAATCGACGTGAGCCGGGCAGAGCCCGGCGCAACGCCAGGATCATTCAACGGAGGCCGGTAGCGCCCGCCGTTGGCCGGCCCAGGCGGTCCCGCCTCGCCCGAACATCAACGGGCGAGGCGCTGCGTCCGGGCTTTCTGATCGGCCATGGCCTTGCCAAGCTCTGCCTCCAGCGCCTTCTGCTTCACCGGGGCATCCAGCAGATACACCTTCACCCCGTGCGCCGGCACTTCGACCTTGAGCGCGCCCTTCACCTGCACGCTGCCCTCGCCCAGCGCGTCGCGCCAGGTGCCGGCCTGCAGATACTGCTTCACCTCGAACGTGCTCGCGCTGTCGCCCTTGTTCAACAGCACCAGCGCGGTCTGCGCGGTATCGTCGTGCTGCAGGACGCGGTAGAACACGGCCTGGTCGCCCTGCAGGCGCTCGTTGACCTGCAGGCCGCGTTGCAGCGCCGGGGTGTTCTGGCGTAGCACGGACACGCGCTGAAGGGGCCCGAAGATCGGGCTCTGCGGCGCGGCGTTCACGCGTTCCTGGCCGAAATACGCGCGGTTGCCGGCATGTTCGGCACGGCTGCGCATGAAGCCGGTTTCCGAACCGTAGTACAGCACCGGAATGCCGCGTGCGGTGAACAGCCAGTTGTGCGCGTCGATGAAGCCTTCATCGGTCGCATCCAGGCGCGCCATGTCATGGTTATCGTAGAAGCTCATCAGCTCGTACGGATTGGCGTACGGGCCACCGGTCAAGTGCAGGGGCTCGCCCAGGGTTTCAAAACCCTTCTGCTCCTTGCCGAACACGCTGGAGAGCGCGCCGCGCAGCGGGAAGTCCAGCACGCTCACGTTCGCGTTGGACGGCCAGGTGTGTTCAGCGATGGTGCTGGCGTTGTAGTCGAACGCTTCGCCGAACATGAACATGCCCGGGGGCTCGGCGCGGATGCGCTTCACGAACTCGTTCCACCACGGGTGCGGCAGCCAGCCGATGGTGTCGATGCGCAGCGCGTCCACGCCCTGCGCGGTCCACTGCAGGTAAGCGCCCACCAGATAATCCATCACCGCCGGGTTGTTCTGGTTGAAGTCGCCCAGCTCGGCCAGGTTGCCGTCGAAGATGGAGCCCTTGTCGGCGTCCACCGGGCCGATGTTGTTGTAGAACGCATGCAGCGGGTTGTGCTTCGGGTCCAGCTGCTGCGGCGGCAGGTTCTGGTGGTCGGCAATCAGCGTGCCGTCCTTGTCGAAGATCTGCCCGAACTGCGGCTGCTTCACCGGCATGCTCCAGGCCGGCGAACCGTGGTTGCCAACGATGTCCAGCACCACCTTGAGCTCGGCGTCGTGCAGCCCCTTGGTGAGGCCGGCGAAGTCCAGGTCGGTGCTCGGCAGGTGCTCGTCGAGCTTGTAGAAGTTGGTGCCCCAGTAGCCGTGATAGCCGGTCTTGCCGCGGTCGGTCAGCGTGCTCGTGCAGCTGATCGGCTTGCTGCCGGTGAAGGCCTCATCGGGGTTGTCGATGATGGGGGTGATCCAGACCGCGCCGAAGCCGAGCTGGCGGATGTAGTCGGCGTTGTTCAACACGCCCTTGAAGTCGCCGCCGAGATAGCCGATGTTGCCGTCCACCTTGTCCGGGCACGGCACCGGAATATCGAAGGTGCGGTGCTTGCCGCCCTGGTCGCGGTGGTCGTTGCTGGTGTCGCCGTTGACGAAGCGGTCGGTCACCACGAAGTACACCGCATCGCTGGCGAACGGTTCCAGCGTGCCCACGTAGTCCGGGCGCGGTGCGGCCTGGGCGGCGGTGGTGAGCAGCGCCAGCGAAAGACCCAGCGTCAACGTCGAAACCTTCATGCAACCTCCTGGTGGGCCGGCACCCGCAGTACGCACAGCCCGGCAATGAACAGACTCACCCCCCCCAGCACCAGCACGTGCATGGGATTGCCGCCGAGCCACGCGCGCAGCGCGAAGCCCAGCGCGCTGGCGGCCACCAGCTGCGGAATGACGATGAAGAAATTGAACAGGCCCATGTAGATGCCCATCTTCGCGGCCGGCACGCTGTCGGACAGCAGCGCATACGGCAGCGAGAGGATGGACGCCCAGGCGAAGCCGACGCCCACCATGGAGAGCAGCAGCCAGGTGGGGTCCTTGATGAACATCAGCGAGATCAGCCCCAGCCCGCCCAGCCACAGGTTCACCAGATGGCTCCAGCGCAGGCCCAGCGCGCGCACCATCAGCGGGATGAGCAGCGCGGCCAGCGCGGCGAAGCCGTTATAGGAACCAAACAGCACGCCCACCCAGTTCGCGCCTTCGTTGTACGCCGCCGAGGCGGGATCGGTGGAACCGAAGTGGGTGCCGGCGACGGCGGCAGTGGTGTAGATCCACATCGCGAACAGCGCGAACCACGAGAAGAACTGCACCCAGGCAAGCCGGCGCATGGTGGGCGGCATGCTGCGCAGGTCGTCCACGATGACCGCCAGCATGTGCGGGCCGGGCACCAGACGGGCCACACCCAGCAGAAGGCCATACGCCGCGCACAGGCCGGCCAGCACGTACAGCATCTTGTCGCCCTGCTGCCAGAAGATGGCGGCAGCCAAGGCGACACCGAGCGCCAGCCAGCCGACGATCTGCGCCAGCGGCGGCGGGCCGGCCAGCGGCGCGCTCTGCTGCGCGACCGGCGGTTCGGCGTCGTCGAAGCTGGCCAACTCGGCCGGCGAGTACTCGCGGGTGCTGAACACGGTCCAGGCGATGGCAGAGAGAAGCACCACCGCACCGAAGTAGAACGCGTAACGCACGGTGGGCGGGACTTCGCCCGGGGCCGCGGTGTTGGCAACGCCGAAGTGGGCAAGTATGAACGGCAGGAAGCTCGCCACGATCGCGCCCACGCCGATGAAGAAGCTCTGCATCGCATACCCGGTGGGGCGCTGGCGCGGCGAGAGCTTGTCACCCACGAACGCACGGAACGGCTCCATCGATACGTTGATGGAGGCATCCAGCACCCACAGCGTGCCGGCGGCGATCCACAGCGTGGGCGAGTTCGGCATGACCAGCAGGGCCAGCGTGGTGAACACCGCGCCGAACATGAAGTACGGGCGACGGCGGCCCCAGCGGGTCCAGGTACGGTCGGAGAGATAGCCGATCACCGGCTGCACCAGCAGGCCGGTGCGCGGTGCTGCGATCCACAACCCTGGCACGGCATCCATCGGTGCGCCCAGGGTTTCGAAGATGCGGCTGGCGTTGGCGTTCTGCAGGGCAAACCCGAACTGGATGCCGAGGAAGCCGAAACACATGTTCCAGATCTGCCAGAACGACAGCGTCGGTTTGCTGGGACGACTCATCGGGCAGCCTCTGCGGTCTCAGCGGAAATGGGCGACACCAACAGGGCACTGACCTTGGCCGTGTTGAGCATGCCGGTCTTGCCGCCCTTGCCGCCGTTGTACGGGGCGAAATGGGTGAGCGCGCTCATGTTGAAGCCCTGTTCGAGGCTGAAACGGCACGCTCCCTTCCCTACCGTGAACTCGGCGGCCGTGGAGTCCTGCAGGGCCACGCTGTGGGGCATCACCACGGTAGCGCGCTGCACCGGCTGGCCGGGGCACTGCACCACCAGCTGCTTCACCGCGGCGGTCACGCCGGTGTTGATCGGGCCATTGCGGTTGTCGTACTGCAGGCGCACGCGCACGCGGCCGTTCTGCGGAGCTTTCCAGTTCCACTGGCTGCTGCCGGCGACGCGCTGCTGCGGACCCACGCAGGTCATCGGGCTGTGCAGCGACTCCAGCCCGCCGGTGCGGCGGGTCAGACTGAGGCACTGCTGCCTGCCGGTGTCGGCGAACGTGTGGCTGCCGGTGGCGGCCACGGCCTGACCGTTCAGCCACAGCACCTGGTCGTCGGGAATGGCCACGTTGAAGCTCTTGCCGCGCTTCACCGGCTGGGGTGCGGTGGGCGTTGCCGGGGCGAAGCCGTTCGGGTTGTCGGCGGCCAGCACCGGCGCAGGCATGGCGGCGGGTGCACGCACCGTCTCCAGCTGCACGGTCACGACGTCGTTCTTGCGGGTGGTCTTCTTTGCCACCAGGAGGTCGCCGTCGAGCTTGCGCGGGCGCTTGAGAACGTAACGGTTGCTGCCATCGTTCAGTTCAATCGTGCTGCCCTTGCCGAACAGCTGTGGCACCAGCGCCACCGGTAGCTTGGGGGCCACGGTGCCATCGGCTTCCACGCCGAACACGCCTTCCAGCACCATCGAAAGGTAACCGGCCACCGACCACAGCTGGCGCGGCGAGTTCACCACCGGGCCACTGAGCGCGCCCTCGTCCACATGCACCGCCAGGCGGCGCATTTCGTAGTTTTCCATGTTGGAACCGGCCAGCGCGCTGCCGCGCATGAGCGATTCAATCTCGCGCTGGATGCGTGCGGCGTCACCGACCTTGCGCGCGGCGCGCAGCGAGTAGGCGCTTACGAACGGCCACACGGCACGGTTGTGATAGATCGGCTGCTGCGCTTCCTGCGGCCATACCACCGGGCTGCCGCCCTCGACCGCCGGGTAGCTGGCCAGCGCGCGACGGGCGCGCTCGGCCGGGAAAACGTCGGCCAGCACGCCCAGCGAAGTGGCCAGCAGGTCGTACTTCGCATACGGCACCGGGTGCGCGGCTTCGCCGATGTAGCTCATGTACTGGCCGGCGTCCTCGCGCCAGAAGCGCGCGTCGATCTGGTGGGCCAGCGCACCGGCCCAGTCGGCGTACTGCGTGGCGCGTTCATCGCCGACCTGTCTGGCCATCTTCTCGGCCAGGCGCAGGGCCTGGTAATGCAGCACATTGGTGGAGAGTGCGAAGGACTCGCCGATGAAGCGCACGTCCTGGCGGGTCCAGTCCGGATAGGTCTGCTCGCGCCAGTCCAGGAACGAGGTCTCGCCACGGTACAGACCCATGCGCTCGTCGAACACCATGGCGCGGTCCTGCGCCAGCGTGCCCTGCAGCGCTTCCCAAACCTGCTGGGAGAACGCGGTGTCGTCCAGCAGGTGGCGCGCGGCGAGGAACCACACCACACGGTCGCTGCTGATCGGCCAGCTGCCGCCGGAACCGGTGTCCTGGGCCACGAACAGGCCAGGGGTGCGGCCGTCACGGGCGGTGGAGAGCTTGAACTGTAACGACTGGCGGGTGCGCTTCGGGTCCAGGCGGGCCAGTGCGAGATCGGCGGCGAAGCTGACGTCGCGCGTCCACACGTAGGGCCAGCGCTCGCCGGTTTCGAAGCACTCGCAGGGAACCGGCTTGCCGTTGTTGAACGACGGGTCGCGGATGGCGTCCACGCGGTCGGCGTCCATCTCGTGCTGGGCCAGCGCGAACAGGGCATCGAACATCGGGCTGCCGGTCTGGCTGCGCATCGGCTGCGCGGCGATGCTGAGCGGCTTGCCGTCAGCCAACAGGGTGTAGCCGCCGCCAGCAGCGACCTCGGCGCGCGCGGTGCGGCCATCGAACGTGATCTCGGACGCGGTGGCGGTGGAAACCAGCGCCGCCCCGAGGGCAGCGGTGAGGCAGATTTTCTTCAGCATCGAAAGCGGCGGACCGGCCGGGGCCTGTCTGCCTCCCTCCCTATTGCACGCGGTGGAGTTCGGCACTGCCGGGGCGGTGCCGTCGCGGCCCCCTCCCAGGGTGCCTGGCCCCATGGTAGGCGACGACCGTTGCCCACCGCACAACCTGCCGGTGGATGCAGGACAACTTGCATACGTATTCATGGCGGTACGCCCGGAGCGCCGCGCCGGCGTGGCTATAGTCCGGGGTCAGTTTCGGGTGACCCTGGGAGGGGAATGCCAATGGTTGTGTGGTTGTTGCGACGTGTTTCCGGTCCCGAACACCGCGTAGGGACACGCCGTGCGTGTCCAGCGTGGGCGGCGGTGCTCCTGCTGGCCCTGAGTGCCGCCGCACAGGCCGAACCGGTCACGGTGGCCAGCGCCACCTCGCCCAACCAGGCACTGAAGGTCTCGCTGCAGCTGGACGGGGGCATGCCCAGCTACCGGGTGGAACGCTTTGGCGAACCGGTGGTGGCCGACTCGAAGCTGGGCTTCCAGCTGCGCGACGGCCGGCTCGACCGTGACCTTGCGGTCATCAGCCAGAGCAGCCGCAGCGTCGACGAGGCCTGGGAACAGCCTTGGGGCGAACGCCGCGCGATGCGCAACCATTACAACGAGTTCACCGTGAAGCTGGGCGAGCGCATCGGTGCGAAGCGCCAGCTGGAGCTGGTGTTCCGGGTGTTCGACGAAGGCGTGGGCTTCCGCTACCAGTTCCCGGAGCAGCCGGGCTTGCGCGAGGCCATCATCGACGACGAGCTGACCGAATTCACCATCGCCCCCGAGGCCACCGCATGGTGGATTCCGGCTGGTGAGCCGATTCACTATGAGTATCTGTACCAGCGCACGCCACTGGACCAGGTGCCGCTGGCGCACACGCCGATCACCCTGCGCAGCCGTGACGGCTTGCACGTTTCCATCCACGAGGCGGCCCTGGTGGACTACGCCGGCATGTGGCTGCGCCGCACCGACGGCCAGCGCCTGCGCGCGCAGCTGTCGCCGTCGGCCGAGGGCTGGAAGGTCCGCCGTACCCTGCCCTTCCATACACCGTGGCGCACGCTGCAGATCAGCGACACCGCCGGCGGGCTGGTCGAATCCAGCCTGATCCTCAATCTAAATGAGCCCAATGCACTGGGCGACGTGAGCTGGGTGAAGCCCTCGAAGTACCTGGGGGTGTGGTGGTCCATGCACCTGGACGAGGAAAGCTGGGCAACTGGACCGAAGCATGCGGCCACCACCGCCAAGACGAAGAAGGTGATCGACTTCGCCGCGAAGCACGGCTTCCGCGGGGTGCTGGTGGAAGGCTGGAACCCCGGCTGGGACGGCATGTGGGTGGGCGACGGCTATGCCTTCGACTTCACCCGGGCCACGCCGGACTTCGATATTGAAGCGCTCAGTGCCTACGGCGCGAAGAAGGGCGTTCACCTGATCGGTCACCATGAAACCGGCTGCGCCATCGAGCATTACGAAGACCAGCTGGGCCAGGCGCTGGACCTGTACGCACGGCTGGGGGTGGATTCGTTCAAGAGCGGCTATGTGTGCGACGACGGCCAGGTGGACCGCCGCAATCCCGCCGGCGGCCCGCTGTGGCGCGAATGGCACGATGGCCAGTTCATGGCACGGCATCACCTGAAGGTGGTACAGGAGGCGGCCAAGCGGCACATCGCGGTGAACCCGCACGAGCCGATCAAGGACACCGGCCTGCGCCGCACGTATCCCAACTGGATCACCCGTGAAGGCGCGCGTGGCATGGAGTACAACGCCTGGGGCCAGCCGCCGAACCCGCCCGAGCACGAGGTCAACCTGGTATTCACCCGCATGCTGTCCGGGCCGATGGACTACACCCCGGGCATCCTGAGCCTGAAGGGCCGCCACGGGCAGGCGATTCCGAGCACGCTGGCGCGGCAGCTGGCGCTCTACGTGGTGCTGTACAGCCCGATCCAGATGGCGGCGGACCTACCGGAGCGTTATGAACAGCACCGCGAGGCGTTCCGGTTCATCGAGGACGTGGCCGTGGACTGGGACGACACCCGCGTGCTCAACGGCGAGGTGGGCGACTACGTAACGATCGTGCGCAAGGACCGCAACAGCCGGAACTGGTTCCTGGGCAGCATCACCGACGAGCACGGCCGCGTGTTGCCGGTGAGCCTGTCGTTCCTGGAGCCGGGTGTTCGGTATCGCGCGGAGATATACAAGGATGGAAACGGTGCGGATTACCGCAGCAACCCGTTCGCGTTCACGCGCCAGACGCGTGAGGTGACCAGCGCCGATGCGATGGAGATCGTGTTGGCACCGGGCGGCGGCCAGGCCGTGCGGTTTGTCCCGCTGTAATCGCTTACATGCCCTGCATCTGCATTGAATACGTATGCAGGGTGATTCGCTCCGAAGGCGCGCTGCCTACCATAGCGGCGCAGTCAACGGTCACCGTACCGTGACACCTGTCGCAGTTCAGCGCGGCTGACCACAATCAGATTGGCAACATTGCCTGGGAGGGGAAAATGTTGAACCGCAAGCGCAGCGCGCTGAGTATCGCGCTGGCCGTCGCCCTGTCGCCGTCACTGGCGCTGGCTCAAAGCACCACCGAATCGAGCACCGGAACCGCCAACCAGGCGGTCGACCTGGACACTGTGCAGGTCACCGGCATCCGCCGCGGCATCGAGAACGCCATCGCGATCAAGCAGGACGCCACGTCCGTGGTCGAGGCAATCTCGGCCGAGGACATCGGCAAGCTGCCCGACGTGAGCATCGCTGAATCGCTGGGCCGCCTGCCCGGCCTGGCTGCGCAGCGCGTGGCCGGCCGTGCCCAGGTGATCAGCGTGCGCGGCCTGTCCCCGGACTTCGCCACCACCCTGCTCAACGGGCGTGAAGTGGTCAGCACCGGCGACAACCGCAGCGTCGAGTTCGACCAGTACCCCTCGGAGCTGGTGAACGGCGTGACCGTGTACAAGACCCCGGACGCCGCACTGGTGGGCCAGGGCCTGTCCGGCACCATCGACATGCAGACCGTGCGCCCGCTGTCGTTCGCCGAGCGCGTGATCGCGGTGAGCGGCCGCTATTCGAAGAACTCGCTGGGCAAGGCCGCGAACGTGGATGCCTATGGCAACCGTTTCAGCGCCAGCTACATCGACCAGTTCGCCGACAACACCTGGGGCATCTCGCTGGGCTACGCGCACAGCGACAACCCGATCCAGGAAAACCAGGTCGGCCTGTACGAGCCGTGGACCACCGAGCAGACCAACCAGGGCAACCGCCCGGGCGTGGCCGCGGGCACGTACTTCTCCGACGGCATCAAGGCGCTGCGCCGTACCGGCAACGCCAAGCGTGACGGCTACATGGCCACGATCCAGTTCCGCCCGTCCAACACCTGGACGAGCACGCTGGACGCGTTCCACACCGAAGCCGAGCAGATCGACACCGCCAACCAGTTCGAGGTCAACCTCAGCAACTACAACGGTGGCTACACGCCGGGCCTGCTGATCACCAATCCGCAGGTGAACGGCAACGGCAGCTTCACCGGCGGCACCGCCAGCGGTGTGTATCCGCTGGTGCGCGGCATGTACAACAAGCGCAAGGACAAGATCGACGCGTTCGGCTGGAACAACGAGCTGACCTTCGACAGTTTCAAGATCACCGCGGACGTGAACTACTCCAAGGCGACGCGCGACGAGCTGAACCTGGAAAACAACCTGCAGCTCACCCCGATGCCGCAGCTGGATACCATTGGCCTCACCGTCAATCCGAACGGCTTCTCGCAGATCCGCCCGGGCCTGGACTATTCCAATCCCGAAGCGCTGTACCTGACCAACACCATCTACGGCTCCGGCTACGGCAAGGTGCCGCAGGTGGAAGACCGCCTGAAGGGTGCCCGTCTGCAGGGCACGTTCAACATGCCCGAAGCGCTGTCGTCGTGGTTCCAGGACGTGGACGTGGGCGTGAACTACGCCGACCGCCGCAAGGAAAAGACCCAGGCCGAAGGCAACATCCTGCTGGGTGACCAGGGCGATGCCAACGTGGGCAACGACCTGCAGTACGCTCCGGTGAACCTGGGCTTTGCCGGTATCGGCTACATCCCGGCCTGGAACGTCCCGGCTGCGGTGGACCGCTACATGGTGTTCAACCCGGTCACCAACCTGGATTACCTGATTCCGAAGTCGTGGGTGGTGCAGGAAAAGACCACCACCGCGTGGCTGCGCGCCAACATCAACACCGACATCGGTGAAGTAGGCCTGCGCGGCAACATCGGCGTGCAGATGATTCGTACCGACCAGAGCTCGCAGTCGAACTACTTCGATCGTTCGCGCCCGGCCGGCCAGGAAGTGCTGCCGATCGACGAAGGCAAGACCTACACCGACTGGCTGCCGAGCTTGAATCTGGCCTTCATGTTCCCGCACCAGCAGACCCTGCGCTTCGCGGTGGCCAAGCAGGTGGCGCGTCCGCGCGTGGACCAGATGCGTGCCGGCCTGGAGTTCGGCGTCGACACCGCCACCGGCAAGCCGGGCGGCAGTGGTGGCAACCCGCTGCTGGATCCGTGGCGCGCCAACGCGATCGACCTGTCGTACGAGAAGTACTTCGGCGAGAAGGCGTACGTGGCGGCCGCCGTGTTCTACAAGGACCTGAAGAGCTACGTCTACACCCAGTCGGTGGATGACTACGACTTCAGCAATCTGCTGGCCAGTTATGTCATCCCGCCGGGCATGACCGCTCCGCTGCAGACCGTGGGTACCTTCTCCGCGCCGCAGAACGGCGAAGGCGGTACCTTGAAGGGCCTGGAGCTGACCGCTTCGTTCCCGCTGGACATGTTCACCGACGCCCTGCGTGGCTTCGGCGTGCAGGCCAGCGCCACGTTCAACGACAGCGACATCAAGATCTCCGATCCTGAAAGCGCTTCGTCGGTGGGTACCGACCCGATCAGCCTGCCGGGCCTGTCCGAGCGTGTGTACAACTTCACCGCGTACTACGAGCGTAATGGCTTCGAGGCGCGTGTGAGCCAGCGCCGTCGTTCGGACTTCATCGGTGAGCTCGGCAAATTCAAAGGCAACCGCACCCTGCGTTACGTGGTGGGCGAGAACGTGACCGATGCGCAGATCAGCTACACCTTCAGCGACAGCAGTGCGATGAAGGGCCTGACCCTGCTGCTGCAGGGCAGCAACCTGACCAACGAGCCGTACCGGACGTATGCCGGCACCAAGGACCGCCCGCTGGAGTACATCGAGTGGGGCCGGACCTACATGCTGGGTGTGAACTACAAGTTCTGATCCCGGTGGTGTGTTGAGACGCGAGAAACCCGCTGCGCGAGCAGCGGGTTTTTTGTTGGGCGGTGGGGCGGTGGCTGCTGGTTCGGGTCCATGCGTCACTGCACCCAGACGTGATATCGGCGGTCGTTTGGGAACCGACCCTACCGTCGGGCACCCCGCGAGCGCATGCCCGACATGCACGTGCCGCGCCGAACGGATTCCACGCCGCACGCTGCGTCTGACACATGCGATATCGGTAGGGTCGGTTCCCAAACGACTGCCGATAACGGTGCAACGCCCGGTAACGCATGACCCCAACATCGGAACCGCGCACAAAAAACGGGCGGGACCTCACGGCCCCGCCCTCAAAAACCACCGGAAGTCCGTTGCCTTACCCCCGCCGCGCGCACACCATCGCCTGCGGCGGCAGCACTACGTATCCACCTTCAATCGACCCGGCATCCGGACCCGGCACCGCCATCACGGTCCACTCGCCCGGCGGCAACGCCGCCTTCGCAGGCTCGGCCGACAGGTTGAATGCCAGCACCAGCGTCTCGCCCGCATGTGCACGCTCGAACAGCAACACCGGCTCGGCGCTCTCCAGGAACCGGATGTCGCCCAACAACAACGTCGGCATGGTGCGCCGCCAGGCCAGGAACTGGCGGAATGCGCTCAGCACCGAATGCGGGTCGTGCTCCTGCGCGGCCACCGACAAGGCGCGGTGTTCGGCCGGAATCGGCAACCACGGCGTGCCCTGGGTAAACCCGGCTTCGGCCTGATCGTTCCACGGCAACGGCGTGCGGCACCCGTCACGGCCCTTGAAGTTCGGCCAGAAGGTGATGCCGTACGGATCCTGCAGGGCCTCGAACGGGACATCCGCCTCACCCAGGCCCAGTTCCTCGCCCTGGTACAGGCAGATGGAGCCGCGCAGCGAGCACAGCAGGCCCACCAGCAGGCGGGCCAGGCGCGGCTGCGCCGGGTGGCCGCCCCACCGGGTGACCGCGCGCTCAACGTCGTGGTTGGAGATGGCCCAGCAGGGCCAGCCTTCGGTCATCGCCACTTCGAGGCGGGCCACCGTGTCGCGGATGTAGCCCGCACTGTAGTCGTCCACGAGCAGCTCGAAGCTGTAGCCCATGTGCAGGCGGCCGGCACTGGTGTACTCGGCGGTGGTGGCCAGTGAGTCCTCCGAGGAGATCTCGCCGAGGCTTACCGCGCCCGGGTACTCATCCAGCAGCGCGCGCAGCGCCTCCAGGAACGGCAGGTTCTCCGGCTGGGTGTTGTTGTAGTAGTGATACTGGTAGGCGTACGGGTTGTCCGGGCTGAAGCCGCGACCGACACGCTTGTCGGCCGGCTTGGGCGGGTTGTCGCGCAGCTGGCGGTCGTGGAAGCAGAAATTGATCGCGTCCAGGCGGAAGCCGTCCACGCCCCGGTCCAGCCAGAAGCGCACGTTGTCCAGCGTGGCCTTCTGCACCGCCGGGTTGTGGAAGTTCAGGTCCGGCTGGTCGGCCAGGAAGTTGTGCAGGAAGTACTGCTCGCGGCGCGGCTCCCACTGCCAGGCCACGCCACCGAACAACGACATCCAGTTGTTGGGGGCGGTGCCGTCCTCTCGCGGGTCCGCCCACACGTACCAGTCCGCCTTGGGATTGGTGCGGTCCTGGCGGCTTTCGCGGAACCAGTCGTGCTCGATCGAGGTGTGGCTGAGCACCTGGTCGATCATCACCTTCAGGCCCAGCCCGTGGGCCTTGGCCAACAGGCGGTCGAAATCGTCCAGGTTGCCGAACAGCGGGTCCACGTCGCGGTAATCGGCGATGTCATAGCCGAAGTCGGCCATGGGCGATTTGAAGAACGGCGAAATCCAGATCGCGTCCACGCCCAGCGCGGCAATGTAGTCCAGGCGCTCGATGATGCCGGGCAGGTCGCCCACGCCGTCACCGTTCGCGTCCAGGAAACTGCGCGGGTAAATCTGATAGATGACGGCACCGCGCCACCATGGAGTCTGCGTCATCGTGAGCCCCCCTCCGGGCTTCCTTGGTGCACCCGCAGGGGGTGCCGGAACATGCCGGACAAGCTTAGCGGCGCACCTTGGACGGCGGTGCCATGTGCATACGTATTCACGCCCTCCGCCCCGGCGGTCTTGCCGGGCGAGGCCTCTCGGCCGCCCCGGTCCGTCTTCGCGGGCGGAAGACGCCGCCACCGCCTATAATCCGGCTTACGCCTGAAAGTCCGACCGCATGACCATTACCGAAGACACCCGCCCCGCGCTGGGCCTGCCCCAGATCCAGACGCTCGCCGCGCCCGACATGGCCGCCGTGGATGCGCTGATCCGCCGCCGACTGTCCTCGGATGTCGTGCTGATCAACCAGATCGCCGACCACATCATTTCCGCCGGGGGCAAGCGACTGCGGCCGATGCTGGTGATGCTGGCCGGCCACGCGGTGGGCCAGGCCGGCCCGGAGCACCACCAGCTGGCGGCGATCATCGAGTTCATCCATACCTCCACCCTGCTCCACGACGACGTGGTGGACGAATCCAGCCTGCGCCGCGGTCGCAGCACCGCCAATGCGCTGTGGGGCAACGCGCCCAGCGTGCTGGTGGGCGACTTCCTGTACTCACGCAGCTTCCAGCTCATGGTGGAACTGGACCGCATGCCGGTGATGCAGATCCTGGCCGACACCACCAACCGGATCGCCGAGGGCGAGGTGCTGCAGCTGCTTCACGTGCACAACCCGGACACGGATGAGGCCGCCTACCTGCGCGTGATCGAGCGCAAGACCGCGGTGCTGTTCGCCGCCGGCACCCGCCTGGGCGCACTGGCCAGCGGCGTGGATGCGGCCACCCAGCAGGCGCTGTACGACTACGGCATGCACCTGGGTTACGCGTTCCAGATTGCCGACGATGTGCTGGACTATTCGGCCAATGCCGACGAGCTGGGCAAGAACCTGGGCGACGACCTCGCCGAAGGCAAGGCGACCCTGCCGCTGATCCACGCGATGGCGCATTCCGATGCGGTCACCCGCGAGCGCCTGCGCGACATCGTGCAGAACGGCGACGCGGACGCGATGCCGGAGGTGCTGGCGGCGATCCACGCCACCGGCGGGCTGGAGTACAGCCGCCAGCGCGCGGAGGAATATGCCGCCGCCGCCGAGCGCGCGCTCGACGGCCTGCCGGACAACGACGCCGTGGCGGCCCTCCGTGGCCTGGCCCGCTACGCGGTGCAGCGCTCGCATTGATCGGTTGAGGTGTGCCGACCAACGGTCGGCACCTACCCAACCGGCATTCCGGTGGGTGCCGACCGTTGGTCGGCACTGAAACGGTCGCATTGACCGCATC
>JAEWLO010000132.1 GCA_023457475.1 Pseudomonadota bacterium
TCGACGATGGCAGCGCGCTGCCGGCCGGCTGGGTGCGCAAGCCGCTGTTCTCCCGTGAAGGGGCCAATGTGGCCCTGCATCTGGCCGACGGCAGCTGGCAGGAAAGCGAAGGCCCGTACACGGGGCCGGCCATCCGCCAGGCCGCGCACCCGCTCACCGCATTCGACGGCGGTTACCCGCTGGTCGGCAGCTGGGTGGTGGGTGACCACGCGTGCGGCCTGGGCATCCGCGAGGACAACAGCCGGATCACCCGCGACAGTGCGCGTTTCGTCCCGCACGCCATCATCGACGCCGCCCCGACGCGTATTTTCGTGTGACGTGACGCGCATCTTCGTCTGACGTGGCGCCGGGTTCTGCCCGGCGAAACGCGCCGTTACAACAGCCCGTCGCGCTTCACCGCCAGGTAACGCTCCACCAGCGCCCCCGGCAACGCATCCGCGGTGACGTCCAGCACCATCACGCGATGGCTGCGCAGCGCTTCATGCGCATCGTTGCGCTGCTGCAGGTAACGCGCAATGGCACCGGCCTGCGCTGCGTCCTGCAACGTTTCCACCGGTTCGTTCAACGCGTCATCCAGCTCGCGCTCGCGCAGGCTGGCCACGCACACCAGGTGCTGCTTCTGCAGCAGGCGCACGGCGGCCAGCAGATCCTCGATGTCCTCGTCGCGCACGTTGGTGACCAGCATCACCAGCGAGCGCCGACGCTGCCGCAGGCTCAACTCGGTTGCTGCCGCCAGATAGTCGGTCGCCACCGGCTGCGCCTGCAGGTCGTAGCTGGCCCGCAGCAGGGAGTCGATGGCCCCCATGCCGCGCTGCGGAGCCACCCAGCGGCTGTCGCCGCCGGTCGCGAACAGGCCGACGCCGTCGCCCTGGCGCAGCGCGAGGTACGACACCACGAGGGAGGCATTGAGCACGTGGTCGAAGTGCGACAGTCCTCCTTCGCTGGCCATCATGCGCCGACCGGTGTCGATCATCAGGACCAGCTGCTGGTTCTTCTCGTCCTGGTACTCCCGCGAAATCAACTTGCGCGCACGCGACGTGGCCTTCCAGTCGATCTGGCGCAGGCTGTCGCCGAGGCGATACTCGCGCATCTGATGGAAATCGGTACCTTCGCCACGGCGCCGCTTGAGGTGTGCGCCCACCAGTCGCGAGGCCTGTTCCGCACTGAACAGCGCGAAGCGGGTGAGCGGCGCGAAGTTGGGATATACCCGCACGGTCATGGCCGGCGGCAGGACGCGCCTTTGCCGCCACAGCCGCCACGGTGCATGCAACCGCAGGTGCACGCCCTCGAAGGTGAAGCGGCCCCGCACGGTGGGTGTCAGCCGGTACTCGAAGCTGCTGGCGACCAGCGGTTTGAGGGTGAGCGTGCGCGGCAGGTCCTGCAGCGTCCATGCGCCCGGCACCAGGTCGAACACCTCAACGCGCTGGCGCAGGCTCGATTCAATGCGCAGTGTGGTGCGGCGCTCCACGTTCAACGCCAGCGCCTCCGGCAGCTCGCGCTGCACGGTGGGCGAGGGCTGCGCACGCAGGCGCAGCGCGTCCACCGCCGCCAGCAGCGCGATACCACCGGCGCAGGCAAACCACGCCCACTGCGGCAGCTGGCCAAAGGCCACGGCCAGGCCGAGCAGGCCCCAGCCCACCAGCAGTGCCAGCAGCAGCGGGGCAGGCCTCACTTGCGCGGAGCCTCCACCTTGGCCAGCAGCGCGGCCAGCGCGTCGTCGGCCGACTGGCCTTCAATCTGCAGCTCCGGAGCCAGCGAAATGCGATGGCGCAGCGCAGGGCGCGCCACTTCACGCACGTCGTCCGGGGTGACGAAGTCGCGGCCGGACAGCACGGCCTGGGCGCGTGCCGCGCGCACCAGCGCGATGCTGCCACGGGGGCCCGCGCCCAGCGCGATGCCGGGGAACCGACGGGTTGCGGCGACGATGCGCACGGCGTAGTCGATCACTTCCGGGTCCACCGTGATTGCCGCGGTGGCCTGCTGCAGCGCCACCACCTCGGCGGCGTTGAGCACGCGCGGCACCTGCGACAGGTCGAAGTCGGATGCACTGCGGCCGGTGGTGATCGCGTCCACCATGCGCTTCTCGTCCTCCAGCTGCGGGTAGTCGATCAGCACCTTGAGCAGGAAGCGGTCCAGCTGCGCTTCGGGCAGCGGGTAGGTGCCCTCCTGTTCGACCGGGTTCTGCGTGGCGAGCGCCAGGAACGGCGGGGTGAGCGCGAATGCCTTGCCCTCGATGGTGACCTGGCCTTCCTGCATCACTTCCAGCAGGGCGGACTGGGTCTTGGCCGGTGCGCGGTTGATCTCGTCGGCAAGCAGCAGGTTGGTGAACACCGGGCCGCGGCGGATCTTGAAGCTCTCCGACTTCGGGTCGTACACCGCATGACCGCTGACGTCGCTGGGCATCAGGTCGGGGGTGAACTGCACCCGCCCGTAATCCAGCTCCAGGGCCTGGGCGAGTGCCCGCACCAGCAGCGTCTTGCCAAGCCCGGGGACGCCCTCGATCAGCACATGGCCGCCGGCGAGCAGTGCGATCAGGATCTGGTCCAGCACGTCGGGCTGGCCGATGAAGGCACGGCCCACGGCCTCGCGGATGGCATCCACGCGCTCGACCAGGCTCTGGCCGGACAACGCGGACGGGGACAGCGGCGGCGGAGTGTTCGGCTCGGTCATAGCAGGTTTCTCATCTGGATCAGCAGGCGGATGCGTTCGCGCAGGCCGGTGGTGTCCCGCGACGCGGGAGGCTGCAGGGCGGTCTGCACACGGGAAAGGGGCCACTGCAGCAGGGTGGCGATGGCATGCACCTGGGCGTCGCCGCTGAGTGCGGCAGCGGTGGGGGCGCGGCGACGCAGCCGGGCCAGGAAGGCGCGGCGCACCGCGTCGTACAGCAGTGGCGTGCGGCCATAGCGCAGCAGGTGCTCACCGCTGGCACGCACATGTTCGAGCAGCGAACGGCGGTCGCCCGCCGGGGCCGGCATCACGCTGCCCATGCGCTGGGCGCGCTGCCACAGCCAGCCCAGCAGCGCCAGCATCAGCGGAATCCACACCGGCCAGCCCTGGTAGAAGATGCGGTGCCACAGCGTGGGCGGCCGGGAGCCGTAGATCAGCCACATCGTGCCCTTGCCGTAGTTGGGGTCCAGCACCCAGCGGGTGAGGTCGCGGTGCGCGGTGTCGTGCAGGCCGTCGGCCAGGCTGGCCTTCAGGTCTTCCGCGTAAAAGGGGCGAGGCGTACCTTCGAGGAACGTCATGTCCGACAGCACGTCCACCGTGCCGGCTCCCTTGCGCAGGCGTGCGAAGACCAGCCCGTCCTCATCGCCCCAGGTGCGGTCGATGCGGACGTCTTCCAGTTCGTCCAGCTCGAAGCGACGGCCGTGGCAGAACTCGCTGTGGCCGGGGTCGTCCGCGACGTGGAAGGGCTTGCAGCGGTTCTCGTAGAACGCGCTGTAGACACCCAGGGCGTCCAGCAGCGTGCCCTGCCGGACATCGTCATCGTCATCGTCGGTCAGCTCCGGAGGGAGTGACGGCGGCGGCGTGCGCAGCAGCAGGTGACCACCCCGGTCCACCCAGTCCAGCAGCGCCCGCGCGGTGGACGGCGGCACGTCGGCCGAATCCTTCAGCAGCAGCACGGTGTCGCCGGGCTGCAGCGGCATCCGCGCCAGATCCACGCTGGGGAACGACTGCGACGGGACGCCGTCCGCATTCAGGGCCCGGCTCAGTGCATACAGCGGGTTGTAGCTGGCCTCCCCCTGGGGAGCCAGGTGCTCGGTGTGGGTGACGCGATGGTGGTTGCGCAGGAACAGGATCGCCACCGGAATACCCAGCACCAGCAGGACCACGGTCACCAGCGCCCAGCGCAGACGGGGACTCATGCGCGCCACCGGAACTGCTGCTGCAGCGTGTCGGCGAGATGCTCGAACGCCTCGGTATCGGGCAGGCGGCCGGCATAGGCGGCGTATTGCCAGACCTGCACGACCCGCGCGAACAGGCGGCGGTCGGCTTCCTCGGGCATGCGCCGCGATGCGCGCAGGCATTGCGCCTCGGTCGCGCCCGGCGGCAGCACCATCTCGGCGCGCGCGCTCATCGATTCCACGCTGGCGCGGTACAGCAGCGCCAGCGCTTGGCGCGGCCGACCCTGCTGCCACAGGTCGCGGGCGCGCGCGGCCGGGTCGGGCGGGACCACCTCGGGCACCACCACGTCTTCCTCATGTACCGGCGCGGCCTGTCGTGCCCGGCGCGCGCCGGTGCCACGCAGCCAGCGGATCCACCACGGCGACGTTGCCAGCAGCACCACCACCAGCAGGCCGACAAAGCCCCACAGCAGCCATTCGGCAATCTGTGCAGGCAGCTTCGGCCCCTTGTCCCGCGCCTTGCCGTCGGCGTCCTTGTCCTTGTCTTCGTCCTTCTCCGCATCGTCCTTGGGCTCGACCGGCTCCCACGCCGTGACCTCGCGCGTGGGCGTGATCATCGGATCTTCGTACGCGCGTTGCACCGCCTGGCGGAAACCGGCCGTGTCGGGAGCCTTGCCGCCGAAAATGACGGCGGCCGTGTTGGAC
>JAEWLO010000133.1 GCA_023457475.1 Pseudomonadota bacterium
GTGCTGTGGGTGCTGGTGTTCGTGGTCGTCGTGGCAGGCGGATCCCTGTGGTGGCGGCTGCGCGGCAGCCTGGCACCGCTGGACGGAGAACAGCCGCTGCCCGGCCTGCAGGCACCGGTCACGGTGCAGCGCGATGCGCTCGGCGTGGTCACCATCGAGGCCGCCAACGCGACCGACGCGATGCGGGCGCTGGGCCAGGTGCATGCGCAGGAGCGCTACTTCGAGATGGACCTGATGCGTCGCGCCGCCGCCGGTGAACTGGCCGAGCTGTTCGGCCCGGCCGCGTTGGAGACGGACCAGCGCATGCGGGTGCACCGCCTGCGCGCACGCACCGACGCGCACCTCGACGTCGCCATGGGCGACCAGGCGGCGGTGCTGCAGGCCTACGCGGACGGGGTCAACCAGGGCGTCAGCAGCCTGCGCGTACGACCCTGGCCCTACCTGCTGCTGCGTCAATCGCCCGCGCCCTGGACGCGCACCGATTCGGTGCTGACCGCGCTGGCGATGTATGCCGACCTGCAGGACCCGGGCAACCAGAACGAGCTGGCCATGCGCCGCCTCCGCGACGTGACCCCGCCGGCGCTGTATGCCCTGCTCAGTCATGACGGCAGCGAGTGGGACGCGCCGCTGTTCGGTGCGCCGCGTGGAAACGCCGTACTGCCGGGAAGCGACGTCCTTACGCTGCGCAACGCTGCTGCCGCGCGCCCCGCTGACGAGGTTGCACCACCGCCGGACGTGAAGGGCAGCAACAACTTCGCGGTGGCCGGCGCACTCACCGCCGATGGCCGCGCCATCGTCGCCGATGACATGCACCTGGGGCTGCGGGCACCGGGCATCTGGTTCCGGGTACGGCTGCGCTACGCCGATCCGGCCGCGCCGGGCGGCAAGGTGGACGTCAGCGGCTTCTCGCTGCCCGGCCTGCCGGCGATCGTGGTCGGCAGCAACGGTCACGTGGCCTGGGGCTTCACCAACAGCTTCATCGATACCGCCGATTTCCGCCCGGTGCCGGCGGATGCGAAGGAGGTGCGTACCTTCGAAGAGCAGATCCGCGTTGCCGGACAGGCCCCTGTCGCCTTCACCGTGCGTGAGACCGACTGGGGCCCGATCCTGCACACACAGCCGGACGGCAGCGGCGAGGCGCTGCGCTGGACCGCGCACCTGCCCGGCGCGGTGCGACTGGACTTCGCCGACATGGCACGTGCCGGCGACCTTGACCAGGCGCTGCAGGTGGCGGACCGCAGCGGCATTCCCACGCAGAACCTGCTCCTCGCCGACGCGAACGGCCGCATCGCCTGGCGGCTGCTGGGCGCGCGCCCGGACCGCGACGCGGGCTGTCCGCCCGAAGGCTTCACCACCGCGCTGCCGACCGACTGCGCGCCGTGGCCGGTGCGCAGCGACGCCGCACCGTCGCTGATCGATCCGCCCTCGCACCGCCTATGGACCGCCAACGGTCGCGTGCTGGACGGCGAGGCGTTGGCGGTGGCCGGTGACGCGGGGTATGACCTGGGCGCGCGCGCACGGCAGATCCGCGACGACCTCAACGCGAAACAGCGGTTCACCGAGCGCGACCTGCTGGCCATCCAGCTGGACGACCGCGCGGTGTTCCTGGAGCGCTGGTACCGGCTGCTGCGACAGGTGGTGAGCAACAGCGACGATCCGGCCCTGCAGCGCCTGGAAGCCGCCACGCGCACCTGGGACGGACACGCGTCGGTCCAATCGGTCAGCTACCGCATCACCCGCGGCTTCCATGGGCGAGTGCAGAAGGCGGTGGAAACGGCGCTGCTGAACCCGGCCAAGGACGCGCTGGGCGAGGCGTATCTCGAACCGCGGCTGACGCAGCTGGAAGGCGTGCTGTGGCCGATGGTCACCGAGCGCCCGGCGCACCTGCTGCCGCCCGGTCATGCAAGCTGGGAGGCGCTGCTGGTGGACGCGGCAAAGGGGCTGGAAGGCTCGCTCGCGGAGAAGGGACCGACCCTGGGTGACCGCAGCTGGGGGGAATTCAATACTGCGGCCTTCTGCCACCCGGTGAGCCGCGCCCTGCCCGCGTTCACCCGACGCTGGCTGTGCATGCCGGCCGACCCGCTGCCGGGCGACCGCGACATGCCGCGCGTGCAGGGCCCGGCGTTCGGTGCCTCGCAGCGGATGGTGGTGTCACCGGGGCATGAAGCGGACGGGATCATTCACATGCCCGGCGGACAGAGCGGGCACCCGCTCTCGCCGTTCTGGGGGGCTGGGCACGAGGATTGGGTGCAGGGCCGGCCGACGCCGTTCCTGCCGGGGAAGGCGGAGCACACCTTGCGGCTGGTGCCGCGCCCCAGTAGCAAGGACGCGCCGCAGTGAGCAACGCGTCGCCACGCGCCAGGTCAATGACTCGCCGACTGCGGTAGCGCCGGCCGTTGGCCGGCCCTCCGTCATCTCCGGCGCTCGATCAGATTGAGCAACGGCCCGGTCATGGCGGTGGTCACCAGCGCCATGATCACCAGCACCGCGAACAGACGGTCGCCGAGCAGGCCGAGTTCGTAACCCAGGTTGAGCACGATCAGCTCCATCAGGCCACGGGTGTTCATCAGTGCACCCAGCCGCCACGCCTCACGGGCAGGCATGCCGGCACTGCGTGCGGCACTGAAGGTGCCCAGCAACTTGCCCGTCGTGGCTACCGCGATCACCACCACGCACAACAGGCCATCGCTGGCCTGCAGTGTATCGGCGCGCATGCGCAGGCCGGTCATGGCGAAGAACAGCGGCAGCAGCAGCGTCACCGCGAACGGTTCGACGCGCGCCATCAGCAGCTCGCGCAACTGGACATTGGACGACACCGCCACGCCCGCTGCGAACGCACCGAACAGCGCATGGATGCCGAGCATCTCGGTGACCAGGGCACTGGCCAGCGACAGCAGCAGGATGCCCAACAGCCACCGCCCCCCACGGCCCGGCGCGATCTGCTGGCGGGCGAACCACGGCCTCACCAGCCCCAGCATCAGCGCCACGAACGCGACCACGCACAGCAGGTTGAGGCTGGCCGGCAGCCATCCGCTGGCCTGGGCGGCGGCCACGATCAGCGCCAGCAGGCACCACGCGGTGGCATCACCCAATGCAGCGCAGGCGATGGCGGTCTGACCCAGCGGGGTCTGCGTGATGCCGCGATCGGCAAGGATGCGCAGCAACACGGGGAAGGCGGTGATGCTCATCGAAATGCCGACGAACAGTGCGAATGCCGTGAAGCCCACCCCCTGTGGGCCGTGCTGCGGGTACAGCCAGATCGCCAGGGCGACGCCAAGCACGAACGGCACCGCGATGCCGGCATGGCTGACCGTAAAGGCGAAACGCCGGCGTCCACGCAGCGCCGCCAGGTCCAGCTCGGCACCGGCCACCAGCAGGAACATCAGCACACCCAACTGGCTGAGCATGCCCAGCGGGCCCAGCGAGCTGGGCGGGAACAAGGCTCCATGC
>JAEWLO010000134.1 GCA_023457475.1 Pseudomonadota bacterium
CATCACCAGCGCGTAGCTGACCTTGTCGAAGGTGCGGAACACCATCGCGTGGGCGGCGTACTCGTCCGGCAGGCTGACTCGCCCGGCACCGTCGACCAGTGAATCGTCCATCCGCGACGAGCCCGGGAACTTCATCCGGTTGGCCACATGGCGGCCGTTGCGCCACAGCGAGACCACGGTGCCGTTGTCGATGCCGTCGGCGCTGCCGGCGGAGATCGCGATGACGTCACGCGGACCGCCCGCGAGGAACATGTCGGTCACGGCCAGCACGCGGATGTCCAGGCCTTCGGTCTGGGCTGCCGGTACGTGCGGGAAGAACTGCAGGTCATACGGATTGGCTTCGACCGGTACCAGGCGGTCGCCCGGGCGGACTTCGCGGCCGTCGACCTGGCCCTGCAGCACCAGCGTGGCCACATCCGAGTTGCCGTCCGGCAGCTTGGTGATGGTGCCGACGTTGACCTGGCCCAGCTCATATCCCAGCGTCTCGTTGCGCTTGCTGGGAACGATGAACGACTTCCAGAGGTTGCCGCTGCCGGGGGTGACATCGCCGTTGGCGGTCAGGTCCTCGGTCGGCTTGGGCAGGGCGAAGCGCACGGTCGGGCGGACCACGGCCCAGCGCTGGCCCACTTCGGCCCCCTGCAGGTTCTGCACGTAGGCGGTCTGGCCCGTGGTGGCACGCAGACGGTTGTCTTCCAGCGCGACAACGTGCGGGAGGGACTTGATTTCGTCCACCACGCTCATCTGCTTCAGGAAGGGTTCCACCTGCGACAGCGGGATCGCGTTCAGCGGCGCTTCCTGGCGCGGACCGGGCTGGGCCACGACGCGGTCCAGGTAGGCCAGGCTGAGCACGTCACCCGGGTAGATCAGGTGCGGGTTCTTGACCTGCGGATTGGCTTGCCAGATTTCGGGCCACAACCACGGCTTTTTCAGGAAGCGCGCGGAAATGTCCCACAACGTATCGCCCTTCTGGACGACGTAGGTATCCGGGTGACCGCCATTCACTTCAACGGCGGTAGCATAGGTGGCGACGGTCAACATCGCGACGGCGAGAACCGTACGAGTACGTTCAAACATAGGTGTGGTGCCTGATTCCCCAACAGGTTCGCGCACTATAGTCCAGAAACCGGGGCGCAGGGCAAGCGTTGGCGATAGAATTGCGACCTACGCCCCTGTTCGAGGCGCCCCCAACCGGTATTTGCCATGGCTCTCCTGCCCATTCTCGAGTTCCCGGACCCGCGCCTGCGCACCAAGGCAGCGTTGATTGACGCTGCTGAAGTGACCACGCCGGCCTTCCAGGAGCTGATCGACAACATGTTCCAGACCATGTATGACGCACCCGGCATCGGCCTGGCCGCGAGTCAGGTCGACGTTCATAAGCGCTTCATGGTCATCGACGTCAGCGAGGGCAAGGACACCCCGATGGTGTTCATCAACCCGGAGATCGTCACCCAGCAGGGTGGGCAGGTCTACCAGGAAGGCTGCCTGTCGGTTCCGGGCATCTTCGCCGACGTCACCCGCGCCGACTCCATCACCGTGCGCTTCCTCGACCGCCAGGGCGCGGCCCAGGAGCTCACCACCGACGGTCTGCTGGCGGTGTGCGTGCAGCACGAGATGGACCACCTGGACGGCAAGCTGTTCATCGACTACCTCTCGCCGCTCAAGCGCGAGATGGTGCGCAAGAAGCTGGCCAAACAGCGCAAGCACGTAGCCTGAGGAACGGCATGAGGATTGTTTTTGCCGGTACGCCGGAGTTCGCCGTGGCGTCGCTGCGGGCGGCCGCGCGCCATCACGAAGTGGTGGCCGTCTACACCCAGCCGGACCGGCCGGCGGGGCGGGGCCGTGGCCTGGCTCCATCACCGGTCAAGCTTGAAGCCATCGCGCGCGGCATTCCGGTGTTCCAGCCCGAGTCGCTCAAGGATCCGGCCGCCCAGCAGCAACTGCGCGACCTGCAGCCGGACCTGATGGTGGTGGTGGCCTACGGGCTGATCCTGCCCAAGGCGGTGCTGGCCATTCCCGCGCACGGCTGCTGGAACGTGCACGCCTCGCTGTTGCCGCGCTGGCGCGGTGCGGCTCCCATCCAGCGTGCGATCCAGGCGGGCGACGCCGAGACCGGCGTGTGCCTGATGCAGATGGAAGCCGGGCTGGACACCGGTCCGGTGCTGCTGCGCCAACATACCCCGATCGCCCCGGCCGAACTGGGCGGGCAGCTGCATGACCGTCTCGCCGAGCTTGGCGCACAGGTGCTGGCTGATGGCCTTGGCCTGCTGCGCGCGGGTCTCAAGCCCATCGCCCAGCCGCAGCCGGCCGAAGGCGTGACCTACGCGCACAAGCTGGACAAGGCGGAAGCCCGCCTGGACTGGGCGGCGGATGCCGCTTCGCTCGAGCGTACCGTCCGGGCCTTCAACCCCTGGCCGATCGCCGAGGCCACCCTGGCCGGCGAGCGTGTGCGCATCCATGGCGCGGTGGCACTGGCGGACAACGCGGGGCAGGCTCCCGGGACGCTGCTGGCCACCGGCCGTGAAGGTATCTATATCGCCTGCGGGCAGGGCGCGCTGCGCCTGCGCGTGCTGCAGCGCGAGGGCGGCAAGGCGATCACCGCTGCCGACTATCTCAACGCCCGCCGCGATCTGGTCGTGGGTCGCTGATGGCTGCGCCCCGCCCGCGCGCCGGGTCCGCATCGCCGACCGCACAGGCTCCGGGTGTTCCCACCCGGATGCTGGCGGCCCGCGTGCTGGCCCAGGTCATCGGCCGCGGCCGATCGCTGAAGGCCGAACTGGCCACAGCACTGCCGCAGCTGGAAGACGGCCGCGACCGCGCGCTGCTGGAAGCCCTGTGCTTCGCGGTGCTGCGCCGGCGCGGTGCCTATGACGCCGCGCTGGCGCAGTGGATGCAGCGCCCGCTGGGCGCACGCGATGCCGAGCTGCGCGCGCTGCTGCAGGTCGGCTTTGCCCAGCTGGATGCATTGGACCTTCCCGCGCACGCCGCGTTGTCGGCCACCGTGGACGCCGCCCGCGCCCTTGGCCATGACCGCCAGGCCGGCATGGTGAACGCCCTGTTGCGCCGCGCGCAGCGCGAAGGCATTCCCGCGCAGCCGGCACGGGCGGCGTTCCCGACCTGGCTGGCGAGAAAAATCGAGCTCGACTGGCCCGAGCAGGCCGACGCGGTGTTCGCCGCCAGCCTGCAGCCCGCGCCGCTGTGGTTGCGGGTCAACCGCCAGCAGACCACGCGCGATGACATGTTCGAACAGCTGGCCGCGGCGGGAATCGAAGCGCGGACAACGGCGTTCGGTCCCGACGCGATCTGCCTGCCCGAACCGATGCCGGTGGCTGCGCTGCCCGGTTTCGCACAGGGCGCGCTGTCGGTGCAGGATCTGTCCGCGCAGCAGGTGGCCGATGCGCTGATGCTGCCCAAGGGCGCGCGCGTGCTCGATGCCTGCGCGGCACCGGGAGGCAAGTCCGCGCACCTGCTCGAACGCGACCCCACGTTGACCTTGCTTGCGCTGGACATCGACGCCCGCCGGCTGAAGCGGATCAGTGAAACCTTCGCCCGGACCGGGGTCGGCGGCAACGCCCAGGTGCGCGCGGCCGATGCGACCGATCCCGGCAGCTGGTGGGATGGCGAACCGTTCGATGCGATCCTGCTGGACGCGCCCTGTTCGGCCACCGGCATCATCCGCCGTCAGCCGGACGTGCTGCTGCACCGCCGCCCGGCCGATATCGAGGCGCTGGTCGCCTTGCAGGCCCGGCTGCTGGACGCCTGCTTCGGACTGCTTCGGCCAGGCGGCACGCTGTTGTACGCCACCTGCTCCATCCTCCGCGAAGAGAACCAGTTCCAGGTCGAGGCTTTCCTGCAGCGCACGCCACGCGCGGGTTTCCTGCCGCTGGGGGATGCATACGGCTACGATTGCTGGGCGGGACGACAGCGCCTTCCCGGTGAAGACGGGGCCGATGGATTCTTTTATGCGCGGTTGCTGAGAAAGGGGTAACAACATCCCGGTAAACTCGCGGGCATGCTGAAAACCCGTGCGTCCCGAGAATTCTGGTTGCTGGCGTTGATGGCTCTGCTGGTGCTCGGGGCCGGGTTGGGCCTGCGCGACCCGTGGCCGTCCGACGAACCCCGCTTCACCCTGGTGGCCAAGCAGATGGTGGCCAGCGGCGATTGGCTGTTCCCGCACCGCGGCACCGAACTGTACTCGGACAAGCCGCCCATGCTGATGTGGCTGCAGGCCACCCTGTACACCGTGCTGGGCGACTGGCGGCTGGCGTTCCTGCTGCCGACGCTGCTGGCGTCGCTCGGCACGCTGGCCTGCGTGTACGACCTGGGGCGCCGCCTGTGGTCGCGCCGGGTGGGCCTCTATGCCGCCTGGGCGCTGCTGTTTGCCGTGCAGTTCACCTTCCAGGCCAAGAAGGCCCAGATCGATCCCCTGGTGGTGTTCTTCATCACCCTGGCCAACTACGGCCTGCTGCGGCATCTGCTGTGCGGACCGGCGTGGCGCTGGTGGTGGCTGGGCTGGTTCGCGGCCGGGCTGGGCGTCATCACCAAGGGCGTCGGGGTGCTGGCGCTGTTCATGCTGCTGCCGGC
The DNA here is from genome assembly GCA_023457475.1 of Pseudomonadota bacterium. Taxonomy (GTDB): domain Bacteria; phylum Pseudomonadota; class Gammaproteobacteria; order Xanthomonadales; family Xanthomonadaceae; genus Stenotrophomonas. The sequence goes on from JAEWLO010000134.1 coordinate 4,582, forward strand.
CTTCGTGGCCGGCTGGCTGCGCTGGCCGGGCATCCGCCTGCATGGCTACGGCTGGCGGCTGTGGGCCGCGCCCCTGGCGTTCGCGGCCGCCGTGCTGCTGTGGCTGGTTCCGATGGTGGCCACCGCGCTCGCGACCGGCTCGGCCGAGTACCACCTCTACATGAACGACATTCTGTTCCGGCAGACCGCCAAGCGCTACGCGCAGTCGTGGGACCACCACCAGCCGTGGTGGTACTTCCTCGCGACCATGCCGTCGATGTGGATTCCGGCCTTCCTGCTTCTTCCCTGGGCGATACCCGCCTGGGCGCGCCGCCTGCGCCGTCGCGACCCCCGCTACCTGCTGCTGCTGGGCTGGTGGCTGCTGATGGTGGTGTTCTTCTCGGTGCCGCACGGCAAGCGCGACGTCTACATCCTGCCCGCGCTGCCCATGTTCTGCCTGGCGCTGGCTCCACTGCTGCCGGGGCTGCTGCGTCGACGCGACGTGCAATGGGTGCTGGGCGGTTTCACCGCCTTGTTGGCCTTGGCCCTGCTGTGGGTCGGCGTGTCCATGCTCGGGAGCGAACCCGGCTTCGAACGCCGGCTGATCCTGGAACGGGGCATCGACCGCTCACTGACCGCCGCGCTGGGCTGGGTGGGTATCGTGCTGGGCAGCTGGGCCGTCCTCAGTCTGGTGTTCAGCGGACGCCGCCGCTTCCATCTGGCCGTGGTGTCGACCCTCGCCATGGCGTGGGTGGCCTACGGGTTGGTCGGCTACCCGTTGTTCAATGACTCCAGTTCGGCACGCGGACTGATGCAGGACGTGGGCGCACGCATCGGACCGGACGCCGAGCTGGGCCTGGTGGGCTGGAAGGAGCAGAACCTGCTCATGGCCGACCGGGCGGTCACCACCTTTGGTTTCAAACGGCGCTGGTATCGCCAGCTGCAGGACGGACGCGAGTGGCAGGCCGAAGCCCCGCAGCAGCGGTGGCTGCTGGTGCAGGAAGCCGCGCTGCTGACCTGCGTGGATCGCGCCCGGTCAGAACGGGTGGGAGTGGCCAACCGTCGAGGGTGGTGGCTGGTGCCCGCGCAGGCATTTTCGGGCGCATGCCACCCCAGCGCGGCCGAACTGGCCCGTATTCGACGTGAGCAGGGCAAGGATGAAGACGAGGACGGCGCGTAGACCCCAGCTCATGGATCATTGCATTTCGTTCGGCCACAATGCGGACCGCCGGCTTCCCCTGGGTTGCGGGCAACCTCGCCGTCTCACGGTATTTTCTGTTCCCCTCCAGCGTCTGGCCAAGTCCCTCTGAACGTGAACCACCCGTCAGCTTCTTCCATCGGCGCGTCCTCCTGGCTGGCCTGGGCGTTCACCTTCGTGGTGGGGCTGACCCCGGTGCTGCTGATGTCGACCACGGATGGGGGCAGCGCGGGCTATTACCTGCTGATCCTGCTCAGCCTGATCGTGCTGGTCACGGTGCGTGCGCCGTCCGCCGGAGCGCGCTGGTGTGACAACCGGCGCGAGTACCAGTGGATGGTCGCAGCGATGGCGGTGATGCTCGTTGGTGTGCTCACCAGTCTGCTCGTGCATGGCCTGTGGAAGGGCTCGGAGGTGGAGAAGGCCGTGCGCTTCGCCAGCGTGGGCCTCATTCTCGCTGCGGCGCTGCGGATCCCGCGCGCGGTGCTGGGCCATGCGGTCTTCGGACTGCTGTTCGGCATCTGGTACGCCGTGATCAATCTCGGCTGGCTGGTGTTCACCACCGGTGGACGCCCGGCCACCACCCAGTTCAACACGGTCACCTATGGCGACCTCACCCTGCTGTTCTCGGTGCTGGCCTTCACCCTGATGGGGGTGCGCATCACCCGGTTCCGCCGCGCCGAGCTGATCTTCAAGCTCGTGACCGGCATCGCCGGCGTCGCCGGGTTCGTGGCCACCCAGACCCGGGGCGGGCTGCTGGCCATTCCCTTCTTCCTGCTGGTCGGCCTGCTGATCCAGGGCCGACGCATGACCCGCGTGAAAGTGCTGGCCGCCGCCGTGCTGCTGGGCAGCGCCGGCCTGATCGTGGCGACCGATGCGTCCATGCGCGAGCGGATCGGTCGCGGAGTAAGCGAGTTCGACCAGTGCCAGGTGGCGCACCTGGCCGATACCTCGGTGTGCATCCGCATGCAGCTGTGGCGGGCGGCCGGTCACATGATCCAGGGCGAGCCGATGTTCGGCGTGGGCGGCGGCGACCGCTTCCGCGAAGAGCTGGCGCAGCTGGCAACGGAAGGCCAGGTCACCCAGATGGTGGCCCGGGACTTCGGTGAAACCCACAACGATCTGCTGTATTTCCTGGCCACCTATGGCGTGCTGGGGGGCGTAGGTCTGCTGCTGCTGTATTTCGCGCCCGGCTGGGTGTTCTTGCAGCGCCTGCGGCTGTCCATCACCGACCCCACCACGCGGCGTCTGGCCGGTGCCGGGTTGATGATCTGCGTTGGCTACGTGGTGTTCGGCCTGACCGAAATGATGTTCCGCGACATGCGCAGCGCCTCGTTCTACGCCACCTGGATGGCGCTGTTCCTGGCATTGTCGGATCCGCTCCGCCTGCGTCAGCCCGACGCCCGCTGATCCCGCGCAGCCGGGTCACCGGCCAGTGCCGCCGCATAGCTGGCTTCGGTCAGCGCCGTGAACGTGTCCAGGCCGAAGTGCTGCACCGCGTGCGCACGCGCCGCCTGGCCCATGCCGGCCAGCGCGCCTCGCTGTGCATGCAGGGCCGTGACTTGGGCGGCGATCGCCGCAACGTCCCGCACCGGCACGATCCAGCCGTTCTGGCCGGGCACGATGTTCTCCGGCAGGCCGGCGTAGTCGCTGACCATGACCGGCTTGGCCATCGCCATCATCTCGCGGCAGGCGAAGGAGATGGTTTCCACGTCGTAGGACAGCACGAAGCCGGCATCGCCGCTCGCCACGAACGGTCGGATGTCGTCCAGCAGACCGGCGAAATGGACCTGCGCGGTGAGCCCCAGCTGCGCGACCTCGGCCACGGCGGCCGGGTCGGGCGTGCGCCCGGCGATGGCCATGTGGATCCGGGGGCGCAGCGCATCGGGAAGGGTCGCCACGGCCCGGACCAGATCGATCCAGCCTTTATGGTTGTCGGTGCCGGCATTGCTCACCAGCACCAGTGCATCCGGGTCGGTGGTCCAGCGCGCGCGCAATGCCGCCGCCGGGTCCGGGTCGGCCGGTGCGAAGCGGGCCAGGTCCACGCCGTTGCGCACGACGTCGATGGGGCAGCGGCGGTAGGGGCTGTCCATCAGCATGTCGCGTGTATGGCCCGAGACCGCGATGACCCGGTCGGTTCCCCAGCGGGCGCGCACCGCGTTGCCGAAGGTGTTGGCCGATTTGCTGTTGTGCTTGGTGAACACCAGCCGCGGGCGGCGGCGCAGGCCGGCGACCGCCTCCATCGCCATGCGGTGGTCACGTGCAC
>JAEWLO010000135.1 GCA_023457475.1 Pseudomonadota bacterium
GTCATCGGTTCGAGCTGCTCACGGATGCGCTGGTTGAAGGAGGTTTCCTGGCGGCGCACCTGCTCGAACTGGGCGGCGTTCACCGCCGCTTCGCTGTTCGGATCGGAGACGCTGAGCATGCGGCCGCTCTGGTCGACCACGGTGACGCGTTCGGCGGCGAGGTCGGGAATGCTGGCGGCCACCATGTGCACGATGGCATCGATCTGGCCGCGCTCCAGCTGCTGACCACCGCGCAGTTCCAGCACGACCGAGGCGCTGGCCACGTCTCGCTGGCGGGTGAACGCGCTGGGCTTGGGGATGGCCAGGTGCACGCGCGAGTCGCGCACCGGGCGCAGTGTGTTGATGGTGCGGGAGAGCTCGGTCTCCAGTGAATGCTGGTAGCGCGCGTTCTCCATGAACTGGCTGACGCCAAAGCCCGGATCGCGCTCCATCAGCTCGAAACCGAGTCGGCCGCTGTCGGTCAGACCGGAACCGGCCAGCTTGAGGCGGGCGTCATGCAGGTTCTTTTCCGGCACGGTGATGCCACCGGTGGCGGGGTCGAGTTCGAACGGAATCTGCGCGGCGCGCAGCAGGTCGGTGGCCTCAGCCGTGGCCTTCTGGTCCAGCCCGGTATACAGCGGGACCATGCCTGGCTTCTGCGACCAGAAGAACACGAACAACCCCGCCGCGACGGCCACGGCGATCATCGCCATCAGGCCGAGCCGACGGGTGATCTGCAGGCTTTGCAGCCGATCGAACCACTGGCCCGCCTTTTCGGCGTTCAGGGATTCCTTGGTGAGCGACAGGGCCATGCGGTTCTATCCTTACAGCGGCATGTTCATCACGTCCTGGTAAGCCTGGACGAGACGGTTGCGGACTTCCACGGTGGCGCGGAAGGCGATCTGGGACTGCTGCGAGGCGACCATGACCTTGGCCAGGTCGGCCCCCGGTTCGCCAAGCTCGAAGGCCTTGGCCAATGCGCCCGACTTCTGCTGAGCCTCATTGACCCCGGCGATGGCACCGCGCAGGGTGTCGGTGAAGCTCGGGGCCTGCACATCGCGCGGCGCGACAAGGCCCTGCAGGGCGTTGGTCTGCGGCGACTCCGCCAGCGGGTTCGAGGCGACAGCACTCGCCTGCGACTGGTAGGAGCGGATCTGCGAGAGGATGGAGGTGACGGAATGTGACATATGGAGCTTCCGGCTGGGATCGGGGGAGTACACGGGAATACCTTGCAAGCCCCGTGCCGAATTCACACGAGCGTTCAGATTTGTCGCGGTGGCGGGTGTCTGGCGAGATTGTGTGACGCCGTTCCTCTATGACAGCCGGTCGCAGGCGGGGTGACGGTTGGCCGGCGTCGGAAAACCGGCGCTCCGAACGACGACGCCCGGGCGGGGCCCGGGCGTCGTGAGGCGGAACAGACGTGCGTTACCAGGTGAACCCGGCCCCTGCGCCGACCGCGGACACATCGCCGGTGCGGGAGGCACCGACCGAGAGCATGAAGTGCGCGTTGAAGCGGCGTCGCAGACTGACCGCCAGCGCGTTTTCGCCCTCGGCATTGCCCATGCCCACCCCGAAGTAGTTGTCCCCCACCTCCGGCGTGCCGATGCTCTGGGCCTGCGCGATGGCCATGGCCGCCTGTTGACCCAGGCGCTTGTCCATCCTGCGCAGCTGGTCATCGAGGTTGTCGAGCCGCTGGTCCACCCCGGAGAAACGGTCATTCATCTCCGAACGCAGCTGGTCCAGCCCGGCCGAGGCCGCACCCGCCTGTTGGTTCAGCAGATTGAACTGCTGGTCGGTGTAGCTGTTGGCCTGCTGCAGCGAAACGTCGGTGTAGGCGTTGGCGGATTCCAGGGTCGTGGCCGCGCTCTCCTTGAGCTGGCTGACGTTCACGCCATCGGTGTCGCCTTCGCCAGCGGCCAGGTTGGTGATCCTGCGCTCTGCTCCAGCCGCACCCACCGAGACGGTATTGTCCTGGTCGGCGACCGAGCCGTAGCCGAGGGCGACAGAATTGGCAGCGCTGGAGCTCGCGTTCGCACCGAAAGCGTTGCTGTTGAGCCCGGACGCGGCGGCATTGACGCCCAGCGCCACCGTGCCGTCGCCGCTGCCAGCGGTATTGGCCCCGATCGCGATGGCACTGTTGCCGGAGGAAACCGCGCTGAAACCGATCGCGGTGGAGTCGTTGCCACTGGAGGTGGCGCTGCGCCCCAGTGCTACCGAGAATGCCCCGGCCGACGCGCTCAGTGCACCGACGGTGGTGGAGTTGCCGCCGCTGGCGGACGCATCGGCACCGATGGCCGTCGCGACATCACCCGAGGCCGTGGCTCCATTGCCGCAGGCAAACGCGCTGCCGCCGGTGGCGGTGGGTGCGGTGCCAGCCGAGACGGTACAGGCCGACTGCGCGAGCGCCGAGGGTGCGCCGGCGATCAGGCCGGCCGCGAGGACGAAGCGAAGGGGGAAACACGGAGTGGCAACGAAACGCGCAACGTGGCGCAGGGTGAGGTCATGCCTGGAACGTGCCATGGTCGAGGTCTCCACGTGCAGCACGTACCGGCCCGTGCGTAGGAGGCCGGCATGCCGCGAGAATCCCCCGATTCCCTGCAGGTCGGGGAGAGGCGGAGTCGCCTTGCCGGCTTGCAGATGGAGCGGACCCTAGTCGCTCTTGTGTCACGAAGGCGTGAAGTACGCGATGGAAAAGTGTGCGGCAAGTCGCGGATATCGATATTGCCGAGGTTGCCTGGGCCGGCCAACGGCCGGCGCTACCCTCGTCGGGCTTCAGCCGGCCAGTTCGGTCTGGTCGCGTTCGATGCCGTATTTGCGAAGCTTTTCCACCAGCGTGGTGCGGCGCAGGCCGAGCAGCTGGGCGGCGTGCGCGACCACGCCCTGGGTGCGTTCGAGTGCCTCGTTGATGAGGGTCAGCTCGATGTTGGCCATGTGGTTGCGCAGGTCCAGCCCGGCGTCAGGCAGGGCCGGAGTGGACGCGGCCGCAGCGCTGCCCGCCTCCGGGGTGGTCGCGCTGCCGCTGCCCGGGGTGTGGAACGAGAAGCTGCGAAGGTCCAGGCGCTCGTCGCTCCCAGTGGCGGCCACGGGAGCCGGTGCGGGCGTGGCGGCGGCGAAATCGCCACGGTAGCGGGCCGGCAGATCCTGCACGCGGACGTTGCCACCTGGATGCAGCACGGCCAGGCGTTCGACCTGGTTGGTCAGCTCACGCACGTTACCCGGCCACTCGTAGGCGGCCAGCGCCTGCAGGGCTTCCGGGCTGAAGCGCACTTCGCCACGACCGGTTCGTGCCAGCTGTGCGGCGATCGTACTCACCAGCGCCGGCAGATCCTCGCTGCGCTCGCGCAGCGCGGGCACTTCGATGGGGAAGACGTTGAGGCGATAGAAGAGATCTTCGCGGAACGCGCCTTCTGCAATGCGGGTTTCCAGGTCGCGGTGGGTTGCCGCGATCACGCGGACGTTGCACCGGATGGTCTGACCGCCACCGACACGCTCGAAGCTGCGCTCCTGCAGCACGCGCAACAGCTTCACCTGCATCGGCAGGCTCATGTCGCCGATTTCGTCCAGCAGCAGGGTGCCGCCTTCGGCCATTTCGAAGCGGCCCTTGCGCGCGCTCAATGCTCCGGTGAAGGCACCCTTTTCGTGACCGAACAGCTCGCTTTCCAGCAGGTCGGCGGGAATCGCACCGCAGTTGATGGCCACGAACGGACCGTCGCGACGCGGCGAGCGCTCATGGATCGAACGTGAGACCACCTCCTTGCCGGTGCCGGATTCGCCCAGCACGAGGACGGTGGTGTCGAAGGCGGCCACCTGTTCGATCATCTGGCGCAGGGCAGTCACCGCGGCCCCGTCGCCGGTCGGCCCCTGATCCTGCGCGGCACCTGCCTGGTGCTCGGCGTCGAGTCGTTTCAGGCTGGCACGGCGCAGCAGCGCTTCCATCTGCGCATGGCGCAGCGGCGCTTCCAGCGGCCAGACATTGGCTTCATGCAGGCCATGGCGATGGGCGAAAGCTGCGGTGTCGCCGTCGATCAGCATCACCGGCGGCGGCAGTGCACCGTGACCGGCCCAGGTGAACAGGGCGTCGGTGGCCGCGCTCTGTTCCAGGCTGCCGATGATGACCGCCATCCAGTCGTTGCTGCGCTGGCGGCTCGTGTCGAAGTCGGCCGCGTCCACTACCCAGCGCGGATTGAAGTCCATGAATTCCAACAGGGCGACGGTGCGTTCGGCACGCACCGCGTCGTTGTCCAGTACCAGGATGCGCGACTCGCTCATGCCGGCACTCCCTTCAGCCCCTCCAGAATCGGCATGACCTCCTGGATGTAGGACAGCTTGCTGACGAAGTTGTCCGCGCCCGCGCGCAGGGCATGCTCGCGGTGTTCGGCGTCATCGAAATGACTGGCGATGACGATGTAGGGGGCATCATCCTGCGACTTGATCAGCCGGGTGGCCTGCAGCCCGCCCATCTCCGGCATGGCCAGGTCCATGAGCACCACCTGGGGGCGCAGCGTTTCGGAACGCTCGATGGCTTCCAGGCCATTGCCGGCGCTGCCGATGACGTCCAGCCACTCGACCTTGCGGAAGTGGCGCATCGCGGCGTTGATGAATCCTTCGTGGTCGTCGACCAGCAGGACGGTGAGCTTGTTCATGTCGTGTACTTCCTTCAGCCCACCCGGGCCAATTGCGGGGACCGGGCAGTGGCCCGGCGGCGTTCACGGGCCGGGGCGATGTCCAGTTGTTCGCGGTATTTTGCAACGGTACGCCGGGCAATATTGACACCTTGACGTGACAGAAGTCCCGCAATGGCTTCATCGGCCAGCGGACGGCCCGCCGGTTCAGCTTCGATCAGGCGGCGCACCATGGCTTTCACGGCCTGGCCGGAGACACTGGCTCCTTCCAGGCGCACGGCGAAGAAGTGCTTCAGCTCGAGCGTGCCGCGAGGGGTCTGCAGGTACTTGCCGGTCGTGATGCGCGAAACGGTGGACTCGTGCATGCCGATGGCATCGGCCACTTCCTTCAGGGTCAGCGGGGCCATGGCCTCCTCGCCGCGGGTCAGGAAGCCGGCCTGGCGCTCGATGATCACCGCCGTGGTGCGCAGCAGGGTGTCGTAGCGCATGGACAGGCCGCGGGTCAGCCAGCGGGCCTCCTGCAGCATGTCGCGGAGCGGCTGGGCGCTGTCACCGGCGTCGGCCAGCGCGGCCTCATAGCGGGGGTTCACGCTGAGACGGCGGCTGGTGGCCGGATTCAGGGCAACCCGCCACTGACCATCGGCGTGCCAGGCGATGACGTCCGGGATGACCGCACCGTTGCTGTCCGGCAGCAGGCTCTCGCCGGGGCGAGGTTGCAGCGACAGGATCAGGCGGACCGCCTCGTGGATGTCGGCCACCTCGGCATCGAGCTGGCGGGCGAGGGCGGAATAGTCGTGGGCGGCGAGCAGCGCCAGACCCTCGTCAAGCACCTGGTGGGCAAGGTGGCGGGCCGGCACGCGCCCGTGCAGCGCGCGCAGCTGTGCGGACAGGCATTCGTGCAGGTCGCGGGCGGCCAGGCCGGCCGGGTCGCCGTGCAGGATCTGCTGGCGGACCGTTTCAACGCCCGCGGTGTCGATGTCGAAGCGGGCGCTGGCCAGCAACTGAAGCTGTTCCAGCGGTGCGGTCAGGTAACCGGCATCGTCGCAGTGTTCCAGCCAGAAGCCGGCAACGGCGAGCGCGCGGTCGTCCAGCTCCAGCGCAAGCCGCTGCAGGGCCCGCAGCTGCGGATCGCTGGATTCGTCGGCCGCGATGCGCTGCATGCGGTCGTCTTCGCCATCATTCCAGCTGGCCCCGGAAACCTCCCACATCCCCGATTCCGGCAGTTCGTCGAAGGCCGCCACTTCCACACCGGTAGTATCGACCGCCGTGTCGACCGGGGTCTGTTCCGGCGCTTCCTCCAGTTCCAGCAGCGGATTGGTTTCCAGCGCGCGGCGGATTTCCAGCTCCAGCTGCATGCCATCCAGCTGCAGCAGCCGGATCGACTGCAGCAGTTGCGGGGTGAGGTGGAGTTGCTGACCCAGCTGGGTCGACAGTGTCGGCTTCATCGGAGTGTCCCCATCACGCCGAGTCCCCGGCGCGTTGTGGAACACATCTTGCTTGTCCCGCGTCAGGGGTGAAATCAGGGGGTTCCTGAGTGCTGTCGTTCTGGCCCTGACGGTGTGTCGGGAAAATCCTGACGTCGAATCGATATTTTGACGCGGAAGGGCTCCAGGGCCTTGATGCTGCGCGGCTTGGGGGCTCAAAAACCCGACAGGCCAACGCGGGAAATACCGCGCGTGTCGGGGAACCGACGCAGGAAGGGGCCGTATCAGCCCAGCTCGTGCTGGTGGCGGGCGGCCAGCAGCAGCAGGTCGTTGGCGCGCCGGCACCCCAGCGACTCCATCATGCGCGCGCGGTGGGTTTCAACCGTCTTCACGCTGATGCCCAGGTCCGCGGCGATCTCCTTGTTGCTTTCGCCCTTGCCGATCTGGCGCAGGATTTCGCGCTGGCGGGGCGACAGCGCCGCGATGCCGACCGGCTTTTCGCGGCCCAGCATCGGGGCCAGCATCTTGGCCGAGATCTGCGGACTGAGGAACACCTGGCCAGCGTGCGCGGCGCGCAGGGCGAGTTCCAGTTCCTGCGGCGCGGCGTCCTTGACCACGAAGCCAACCGCGCCGCGATCGAGCGCATCGCGGACATGCACCGCGTCGTCATGCATGGTCATCATCACGATCCGGGTGCCCGGGGCGCGGATCAGAATATCGCTCAGTGCTTCCAGGCCGTTGCGGCCGGGCAGCGAGAGGTCCATCAGCACCACGTCCGGCGCATGCTGGATGGCCAGCTGGAGGGCCTGTTCGGCATTGCTGGCTTCGGCGACCACGGCCACATCGGCGAAGGTCTGCAGCAGGCGGCTGAGACCAGCGCGGACCAGGGTGTGATCGTCGACGATGAGAACGCGCACGGAAGGGTGTGAGGACCTGTAAGGTTAGTCGTTCACATTAACCGACAGCGGGCGCGCAGGGTAGCCCCGGCCGTTGGCCGGATCACCGCTGCCGACGACTTTCCGCCACCTGCCGCCGGTGCAGTCTGAACAGATGACGCTCCAGCGCCATTTCCAGCGCGTCGCCCATCGGCTCGAATTGCAGCCAGAGGAAGCAGCCGCCACTGCCGTCAGCGGCCTCGGCCAGCACCGACACGGGCAGGTCGATATGGTCGGGCAGCCAGTCGCTGGGCTGCAGACGGATGATGCCGAGGCTGCCGGGCGCGGCCGCGGAGCGGCCACCCAGCTCCAGGCGAATGCCCCGGCGCGACCAGCGCAACGGACGCAGTGGCAGGTCTTCCGTGGTCTGCCGGACCAGGCGCCCCAGCAGCACCATCACCAGGTCCAGCTTGGCTTCCACACGTTGCAGATGCTGGCTGGGCTCGCCACGTTCATCGTGGCCGTCGTCGCCCCGCGCATCTTCCACCAGCGCGATGCTCCGCAGCAGGGTCTCGGCGGTACCGGGTCGAACCGCCGCACTGCCGAGGCGGAACTCGGCCGGCAGGGCGACGTCGCAGCTCAGCGTCTCATCGAACAGGGCGCTTTCGGCCGGGTGGAGGATTTCGCTGGCGTGCGGGTCGGTCATGCCAGGGATTCTGCCCGCAGGTAGGCGAGGGACGCGCGAACGGCGCGTCGATCCGTGGTGAGGTGGTTGCCGGCCTCGTCGCGGCGGGCCGCCATGCGGATGCTCAGCTGCTGCTGACGGGCGATCAGGCCGCGCAGGGCACCGGCGTCGATCCGGGCATCGTCCTGCTCCAGGCTGGCGCGCACCTGTGTGTCGTAGGCGTCCATCAGCTGGAGGGTCAGGTCGTGGTCCTCGCCCTCCACTGCGGCGGACAGCTGGTCCAGTGCGGCGTGCAGCGACTGGACCGGATCGAAGGTGTGCGCGGTGTCCATCAGGCCCCCACGGCGGCGCTGGGGCGCTGGTCGTGCGGGATGGCATTCCAGGCGGCGTCGATCTCGCCGATCAGCTGCGCCGATTCCTGCAGCGCGGCGGCGTCGTTGTGAAGGTTGGCCTCGGTCAAGCGCTGCAGCACGTATTCGTACAGCGCTGACAGGTTTCCGGCCACCTCGCCGCCCGCTTCGTGGTCGAGCGAGCCGTTGAGGTGGCCGACGATGGCACAGGCCTCGCCGATCGCCTTGCCCTTGCGGGCCTGGTCGTTGCGCTCAAGGCAGGCCTCTGCAAGGCGGATGCGCTCGCAGGCACCGGCCAGCAGCAGGGCCACCAGTTTGTGGGGATCTGCGTCGGTGACGGCGGTTGACACGCCCACCTTGCGGTATTGCTCTGCGTACTGACGGCTGGAACCGTACATGTAAAACTTCTCCTCTCGTCCGGGGATCCGCCGTGTCAGGCGGCCCTGGTGACCCGGGGCGCTGCCCGGTCAGCCCCACGACGCGGATGCGGCAGTGGGTGTTGCCCTCGATATCGGCGGTGCCGTACGGAAACTTGAGGCGCGCCGGGCGGAACGGTGATCAGCTGCTGGTTTTCTTGGCCAGTGCCTGGGTCAGGCTGTCGCTGGTGGTCTGCATCTGGGTCACCAGGGTTTCCATGGCGGTGAACTGCTTGGTGTACCGGGTGGACACGTTTTCCATGCGCGCGTCCAGCGCGTCCAGGCGGCTCTCGAGATCCTTGATCTGCTTGTCCAGCGAGTTCTTGCGCTGGGTGAGGGTGCCGGATTCCTTGTCGAGGTTGCTCTTGATCAGCGCATCGAGCGGCTTGCCGATCGCGCCGTCGGCCCCGAACAGCCTGGAGACGGCTTCAGGATCCTTGGCGATGGCCGTTTCCATCTTGGCGCTGTCCAGGGTCAGCGTGCCGTCGGTGGCCAGACTGATGCCCATGTCCTTGAGGCCGTTGATATTGGTGCTGAACTGGCTGCGCAGCTGCTGCTGCAGCCCGCGCACCATGGCATCGCCGGTCAGGGCGGAGGCGGTACCGCTCGCCGTGTTGTACGCACTGGTGGACTTGAGCGCGCTGTTCATCGCGTTGTAGGCGGTGACGAAGGCGGCCATGTCGGCCTTGAGCGAGGTGTTGTCGCGCGCGATGGTCAGCGTCTGCGTCTTGCCCGCTTCGGTGCCGGCCTTGGTCAGGGTGAGGTTCACCCCGGGCACGATGTCGCTGATGGTGTTGGAGCTGGAGGTGCGGGTGAAGCCGTCCACCACGACCACGGCGTCCTTCGGTTCGACCGTCTGGCTCATCGGTGAGCCGGCGGTGCCGTCGTAGGTGAGCGCGGCGAGGCCGCCGTTGCCGCCACTGGTGCTGACCTTCACCGCGCCGGCCAGGCCGGTGTCGACGGCGCTCAGCACCAGGTGCTGGCCGTCGTCGGCAGTGATGATGCTGGCGGTGACGCCCTTGCCCCCGGCGGCCTTGTTGATGGCGGCGGCGATGTCGCTGAGCTTGCTGTCCTCCTTGATGGTGACATCAAGGGTGGTTTCGCCGTAGGTCAGGGTCAGCGTACCGTCACCGACCACGGTGTCCTTGGCGAAGGCACCGGAGCTGAGCTTCTGCCCCTGCGCCAGCGATTTGACTTCAACCTGGTGAGTGCCGGGCGAGGCCGTGGCCGCGCCGTCCGAGGTGTCGATGCTGGCGCTGAAATTCGAATCCGAGACCGTGGTGGCCTTGTAGGACGGCTTGTCAGCGTTCTTGATCAGGCTGGCGAGGGTGGTCTGCAGGTTGGTCATGCCGCCTGTCAGGGTGGCGATCGCCGACAATTTGGCGCTGGCGGCGGTGCCGGCGGCATTGATGGTGTTTGCCTGCGGTTCGCGCTCCTTGGCGACCAGCTGGGCCACCAGGGTGGGGATGTCGAGGCCGGTACCGATGGTGCCAATCGCCATGTCTGCAGTCCTGTATTCAAAGGGGACGCCTAACCCGCTGCGTCCTGTGCAGGAGTTATCGGCCCGAAACGGGGAGGCTTGAGCCCGACGGCCTTGGGGCAGCCGGATGGATACGAGGCATGCTGCAAGGGTTGTGCCACGTTGGGTTGCCAGCCAACAAAAAACCCCGCTTTCGCGGGGTCTTCTGCTTACGCTTGGACTGCAGGAATCAGCCCTGCAGCAGGCTCATCACGCTGGACGGCGACTGGTTGGCCTGGGCCAGCATCGCGGTACCGGCCTGCTGCAGGATCTGCGTGCGGGTCAGTTCGGCGGTTTCCTTGGCGTAGTCGGTGTCGCGGATACGGCTGCGCGAGGCGGACAGGTTTTCCGAGGTGGTGTTCAGGTTGGCGATGGTCGAGGTGAAGCGGTTCTGGATCGCACCCATGTCGGCGCGCGAGGAGTTGACCGACTTCAGTGCGTTGTCGACGATCGACAGCGCACGCTGGGCACCTGCAACGGTGGAAATGTTCAGGTCGCCGACCGACGTCTTGGTGGTCGACACCGTGCCGCTGTTGGCGGCCGTGCTGGTTTCGGTCAGGCCCAGGCCCGCAGCGGTGGCCACGGTGGCACCGGTAGTCGCTGTACCGCCGTACGCCACGTCGAACGCCTGCCCGTCCTTGATGCCGGTCAGGGTGATGACGCCGCTCTTGACCGATGCATAGACGCCGGTGGTATCCATCTTTTCGTTGATGGCCGCAGCGGTGGCTGCAGTGATCGACTGGCCCGACTTCACGCTGAAGTCGGAGATGTTCACCAGTGTTGCGGTGCCACCCTTCGGCGTATAGGAAATCTGCAGGCCGGTGTAGGTGGTATCGGCAGTCGCGGCATCAGCGGCGGCCAGGCTGGTGCCCACGTAGTCACCGGCGAAGAAGCCGCTGCCCAGCTTGCTGGCGCTGCTGTCGACGATGCTGTTGATGCCGATGGTCTGGCCGGAATCGGCACCGACCTGGAACAGCGCGCCGGAGAACGAACCATCCAGCAGCTTGGTGCCGTTGAAGTTGGTCTGGCGGCTGACGCGGTCGATTTCGGAGGTCAGCTGCTTCACTTCGGCGTTCAGTGCCTCGCGATCGCTTTCCGAGTTGGTGGCGTTGGCCGACTGCACCGACAGCTCACGGATGCGCTGCAGGTTGTTGCCGATTTCGACCATCGCGCCTTCGGCGGTCTGGGCCAGCGAGATGCCGTCGTTGGCGTTGCGGACGGCGACGTCCAGGCCGCGGATCTGGGTGCTGAAGCGCTCGGAGATCGCCAGGCCGGCGGCGTCGTCCTTGGCGCTGTTGATGCGCAGGCCCGACGACAGGCGCTGGATCGTCGTGGCCAGGCTGGAGCCGCTGGTCGACAGATTGCGCTGCGCATTGAGCGACATCACATTGGTGTTGATGACTTGTGCCATTTTCGTGCTCCTGGTGGCGAGGGTGATGTCGCCGGATAATGGAGGTATTTCCCCTTGCGGAGGTGCCATGCATGGCAATCACGCAGTGGCTGAAGTCAATAACGACACATTGTCAACGACCTTTAGCGAAAACATGCGAAAAAACCTGCTTTTGCCCTGATTCCTAAAAGAAAAACCCGGCCGAGGCCGGGTCTTCTTTTGTCCGCTACGGGCGATCAGCCCTGCAGCAGGCTCATCACGCTCGAGGGCGACTGGTTCGCCTGGGCCAGCATCGCGGTGCCGGCCTGCTGCAGGATCTGCGTGCGGGTCAGTTCGGCGGTTTCCTTGGCGTAGTCGGTGTCGCGGATACGGCTGCGCGAGGCCGACAGGTTTTCCGAGGTGGTGCCGAGGTTGGCGATGGTGGAGGTGAAGCGGTTCTGGATCGCACCCATGTCGGCGCGCGAGCTGTTCACCGCCTTCAGTGCGCGGTCGACCACGTCGATGGCCTGTTGGGCACCGACCACCTTGGAGATGTCCAGACCAGCGGCATAGCTCTTGTTCGCCGGCGCGCCGGTGGAAGCGGTAAACGTCGGTGCCGTCTTGGTGGCCGGCGTCGCCGCCGTGTCGGTCCACGTGCCGGCGGTGATCCCGAAGGCCTGGAACGCGCCGCTGGCGTTGGTGCTGTCCTTGATCGCGGTCAGGTTGACCTTGGTCGCGTCCGTCTTGTCCACTTCGGCATAGACGCCGCTCTGGTCCATCTTCTCATTGATCGCAGCGGCGACCGCCTTCGCAGCGGCACCCTGCATGTCAGCCGCGGTGGTGCCGGTAGCCTTGACGTTGATGTCGCCCAGGTCGATCGCTTTGCCGTCAGAGCCGGTCACCTTCATGCCGGTGATCTTGAGGCCCTGGCCGGCAGTGACGCCAGCGGCAGCGACCGTCAGCGAGTTGCTGTCGAACTGCGAACCACCCAGTGCCGAGCTGCTGGCATTGACGATGCTGTTGATGCCGATGGTCTGGCCGGAATCGGCACCGACCTGGAACAGCGCGCCGGAGAACGAACCGTCCAGCAGCTTGGTGCCGTTGAAGTTGGTCTGGCGGCTGACGCGGTCGATTTCCGAAACCAGCTGCTTCACTTCCGCGTTGAGCGCTTCACGGTCGCTGTCGGAGTTGGTGGCATTGGCCGACTGCACCGACAGTTCTCGGATACGCTGCAGGTTGTTGCCGATTTCCACCATCGCGCCTTCGGCGGTCTGGGCCAGCGAGATGCCGTCGTTGGCGTTGCGCACGGCGACGTCCAGGCCGCGGATCTGGGTGCTGAAGCGCTCGGAGATCGCCAGGCCGGCGGCGTCGTCCTTGGCGCTGTTGATGCGAAGACCCGACGACAGACGCTGGATCGTCGTGGCCAGGCTGGAGCCGCTGGTCGACAGATTGCGCTGCGCGTTGAGCGACATCACATTGGTGTTGATGACTTGTGCCATTTTCGTGCTCCTGGTGGCGAGGGTGATGTCGCCGGGTAATGGAGGTGTTTCCCCTTGCGGAGATGCCATGCATGGCAATCACGCAGTGGCTGATTCCAATAACGACAGAATGTCAACAACCTTTAGTCCATGCCGGGGCAAAAAGGCCGTTGGCGTCACAGTTTCCAAATGAAAAACCCGGCCGGGGCCGGGTCTTCATCTGGCTGCCTCGGGCGATCAGCCCTGCAACAGGCTCATCACGCTCGAAGGCGACTGGTTGGCCTGGGCCAGCATCGCGGTACCGGCCTGCTGCAGGATCTGCGTGCGGGTCAGTTCGGCGGTTTCCTTGGCGTAGTCGGTGTCGCGGATACGGCT
>JAEWLO010000136.1 GCA_023457475.1 Pseudomonadota bacterium
GGTCTTCCCCGTCCACGCCCACGGTCGTCGCCACGCCACCTTCGGCAGCGCCGCTCCGCTCCAGGCGCAACCGCTGCGCGTCCGGCGTGGGCAGGTTCGCCACGTTGTGCGCGGCGACTTGAACACCCTGCTGGGCCGCCCGCATGCCGCTGGCGGCGATGGCCGGAATGCTCCCCATGCAATGCGTCTCCGGACCGTCAGGATGCGGTCCTCCAACAGCGTCATCGGCATACCGCCGGAAACCTTGAATGCACGCGGCCCCCACGGGCCCGGGTGGTAGCATATCCCTCTGAATATCAGCACCTTTTGCCCATGCTCAGTTTTTTCCGCCGCAAGAAGCCCCAGGACGCTCCCCAGGACGCGCCCAAGACCCAGCACTATTCGGCTGAAGAGCTGGCTGCGGCGTTCCCGCAGGCCGAGGCCGCGCCGGTGGACGACCGGGCCGTAGCGCCGGGCCCTGCCCGGCCGCCGTCCGACGCAGGATCCACCGCGGACACGGGCCCCACGGAAAGCCGCGCAGAGCCCGGCACTACGGTCCGGCCGCCCGCCGACGCCGTCCCGCCGTTGCCGCATGTGGAGGCACCCGCGCCGCCTCCGGTCTCCGTCGCTGAACCCATTGCCGCGCCGCTGCCCCCGCCGGTCCTGGTTTCGAGCGAGCTGGTCCAGGAATCCGCGCAGCCGGAGGCGACGCTCGAGTCCACCGACGAAGCCGCCCCCGCCGCCGCCGCCGGCAAGACCGGTTGGCGCGACCGCCTGCGCAACAGCATGTTCGCGCGAAGTGTCGGCGGCCTTTTCTCGCGCAACCCCAAGCTCGACGACGACCTGCTCGACGAGATCGAAACCGCGCTGATCACGGCCGATGTCGGCGTCACCGCCACCACCGCACTGGTGGAAGGCCTGCGCAAGCGGATGAAGGCGCGCGAATTCGCCGACGCCAAGGCCCTGCAGGCTGCTCTGCGTGCCGAATTGATCGGCATCCTGCAGCCGGTTTCAAAGCCGCTGGTGATCGACCGCACTGCCAAGCCCTTCGTCGTGCTCACCGTCGGCGTCAACGGCGTTGGCAAGACCACCACCATCGGCAAGCTGGCCAAGCGTTTCAAGGATGAAGGCCACAGCCTGATGCTGGCGGCCGGCGACACCTTCCGCGCCGCTGCCGTCGCACAGCTGCAGACCTGGGGCGAACGCAACGGCGTCGCCGTGGTCGCCCAGGGCCAGAACGCCGATGCGGCCTCGGTCGCCTTCGATGCACTGCAGGCCGGCAAGGCACGCGGGACGGATGTGTTGATCGCCGACACCGCTGGCCGCCTGCACACGCAGGGCGGACTCATGAACGAACTCGGCAAGATCCGCCGTGTGCTGGGCAAGGTCGACCCGGGCGCGCCGCACGAAGTGCTGATGGTGATCGACGGCACCACCGGCCAGAACGCCCTGTCCCAGCTGAAGCAGTTCCACGCGATGGTCACCGTGACCGGCCTGGTGGTGACCAAGCTGGACGGCACCGCCAAGGGCGGCGTGGTGTTCGCACTGGCCCGCGAGTTTGGCATTCCGATCCGTTTCGCCGGCATCGGCGAGCGCCCGGAAGATCTGCGCGTGTTCGATCCGGAGGCGTTCGTGGATGCCTTGCTGCCGGAAACCCTGAGCGGTTGATGCAGGACGCCTTCGTCCATCGGCTGCTGCCATGGTTCGATGACCATGGCCGGCACGACCTGCCGTGGCAGCACCCGCGTACGCCCTACCGGGTCTGGCTGTCGGAGATCATGCTGCAGCAGACCCAGGTCGCGACGGTCATACCGTACTTCCTGCGGTTTCTCGAGGTCTTCCCCACCCTGCCCGCCCTCGCGGCTGCCAGCAACGATGACGTGATGGCGCAGTGGGCGGGGCTGGGCTACTACGCCCGCGCGCGCAACCTGCACGCCGCCGCGAAGCAGTGCGTGGCGCTGCACGAGGGCGACCTGCCGCGCGATGTCGATGCGCTGCTGGCGCTGCCCGGCATCGGCCGCAGCACAGCCGGCGCGATCCTGAGCCAGGCCTGGAACGACCGTTTCGCCATCCTCGACGGCAACGTCAAGCGGGTAATGAGCCGCTACCACGGCATCGAAGGGTTCCCGGGCCTGCCGGCGGTCGAAAAAGTGCTCTGGGCACACGTCAACGACCATGTCGCCCAGGTGCCCGACGGTCGTCTGGCCGACTACACCCAGGCGCAGATGGACCTGGGCGCGACGATCTGTACGCGCGCACGCGCGGCCTGTGTGATCTGCCCGCTGCAGAACGACTGCGTGGCCCGCCGCGACGGCCGCGTCGAGCAGCTGCCCACGCCCAAGCCCGGCAAGACCCTGCCCGAACGTGAAGCGACCGCCCTGCTTCTACGCGATGTGAAGGGCCGGATCCTGCTGGGCAAGCGGCCGGACACGGGCATCTGGGCCCAGCTGTGGACCCTGCCCCAGGCCGACACCGGCCCGGCGCTGCAGGACTGGTTCGACGCCCATGTCGACGGTGCGCTGGAACTGGCCGAACCGCTGCCGCTGCTGCAGCACACCTTCAGCCACTACCGCCTGCACCTGCAGGTGCTGCAGCTGGGCCCGGTCGCCCTGCGCGACGCGGTGGGCGACAATGAGCGCCTGCGCTGGGTTGCGCCGGCCGCTCTGGGTTCACTGGGTCTGCCGGCCCCGATCCGCAAACTTCTGCTTTCCCTTGGATGACCGCATGTCCCGCACCGTTTTCTGCCAGAAAGAACAACGCGACACCGAAGGCCTGGACTTCGTGCCCTACCCGGGTGAGCTGGGCCAGCGCATCTTCAACGGGATCGGCAAGAGCGCCTGGACCGCCTGGCTGGCGCACCAGACCATGCTGATCAACGAGAAC
>JAEWLO010000137.1 GCA_023457475.1 Pseudomonadota bacterium
GGATGGCGTCCGCTTAGCCCCCATGGATGGGTTTACGGCGACCCCGCAAACCCACACCCGACGGGCCTAGGCACGTAGAGTTGCAGCCTGGGGCTGTTCGCATTTACCCCCCAGCACACTACCCACACACATCCGCGATAAACTGCGTTTTTCCCCGCAGGACCCGCATTCGGATGAGCTCACGTCACCCCCTTACCGTCGCCCTGATCCAGGAGCGCAACCACGGCGATGCCGCAGCCAATCTGGCTGTGATCGAAACGCGTGTGGCGGAAGCGGCCGCGCAGGGTGCGAAGTTGATCCTGCTGCAGGAACTGCACAACGGCGCGTACTTCTGCCAGCACGAATCGGTGGATGAATTCGACCTGGCCGAACCGATTCCCGGTCCGAGCACCGAGCGCCTTGGCGCACTCGCGAAGAAGCACGGCGTGGTCATCGTCGGATCGCTGTTCGAGCGCCGCGCCGCCGGGCTTTACCACAACACCGCCGTGGTGTTCGAAAAGGACGGCACCCTGCTGGGCAAGTACCGCAAGATGCACATCCCGGATGATCCGGGCTTCTACGAGAAGTTCTACTTCACCCCCGGCGACATCGGCTTCAAGCCCATCGATACCTCCGTGGGCCGTCTGGGCGTGCTTGTCTGCTGGGACCAGTGGTATCCCGAAGCCGCGCGCCTGATGGCGCTGGCCGGGGCCGAACTGCTGCTCTACCCCACCGCCATCGGCTGGGACCCGGACGACCAGCAGGACGAGCAGAACCGCCAGCGCGATGCCTGGGTGCTCAGCCACCGCGGTCACGCCGTCGCCAACGGCGTGCCTGTGCTCAGCTGCAACCGTGTAGGCCATGAGGCTTCGCCGCTGGGGGCGTCCGGCATCCAGTTCTGGGGCAACAGCCATGTGCTCGGTCCGCAGGGTGAATTCATCGCCGAAGCCGGTGGCGACGCCACCGTGCTGATCTGCGATGTCGACCTGCAGCGCAGCGAACACGTGCGCCGGATCTGGCCGTTCCTCCGCGACCGCCGCATCGACGCCTACGGCGACCTGCTCAAGCGCTACATCGACTGATCCCTACAGGACCTGAAAACCCGTGACCGTGCACCTGCGCGACGCCTGCGATGCCGACATCGCTGCCATCACCGCGATCTACGCGGTGGAAGTGACCGACTTCGTCAACACCTATGAGTACGACGTGCCGGACGCAGGCGAAATGCTGCGGCGCATGCACGACATCGTGGCGCGCGGGTTCCCCTACATCGTGGCCGAGGTCGATGGCCAGGTCGCCGGCTATGCGTACGCCAACACCTACCGCGCCCGCATCGCCTACCAGTGGACGGTGGAGAACTCCGTCTACGTCGATGCGGCCTTCCAGGGCCGGGGCGTGGGCACCGCGCTGATGCAGGGGCTCATCGACGCCTGCGTGGCGCGGGGCTACCGGCAGATGGTGGCGGTGATCGGGGAACCTTCCAACACCGCATCGATCAAACTGCACGAACGGTTCGGCTTCCATACCGTCGGCGTGTTCCGCGGCCTCGGCCGCAAGCACGGCCGCTGGCTGGACACCGTGCAGATGCAGCGCGCGCTCGGCGATGGTGCTGACAGCGCCCCCTCCAATGAATGAAGCAATGACTGACTCCCTGATCGAAACCACCGGTGACACGGTGTTCGCCGGCCAGCCGGTTCGCGTGGTGGAACGCGACGGCGTGCGCTACACCCTGCTCGGCACCGCGCATGTGTCCGCGGCCAGCGTCGAAGCCGTCGAACGCGCGATCGACAGCGGCCGCTTCGACGCAGTGGCCGTGGAACTGGATGCGCAGCGCCTGCAGGCGCTGACCAACCCCGATGCGCTGGCCAAGCTGGACCTGGTCGAGGTGATCCGAAAGGGCCGCGTTGCCCTGTTCGCCGCCAACCTGGCGCTGGCCGCCTATCAACGGCGACTGGCCGAGCAGCTGGGCATCGAACCCGGCGCCGAGCTCAAGCGCGCGGTGAATCTCGCCAACGAACGCAACCTCCCCGTCCATCTGATCGACCGTGAGGTTGGCCTCACCTTCAAGCGTGCGTCACAGCGGCTGGGGTTCTTCGGCAAGATCAAGCTGGTCATGGGGCTGGGTGCGGGCCTGTTCGCGTCCGACGACGTGGGCGAGGACGAGATCGAGAAGCTCAAGCAGGGCGACATGCTGGAAGCGAGCTTCGGCGAGTTCGCCAGCGAAAGCCCGGAGTTGTACGAAACCATCATCGGCGAGCGCGACCGCTACATGGCCACCCGCCTGCGCGAAACGCACGACCCGGCGAAGCGCGAAGTGCTTGCCGTGGTCGGTGCCGGCCACCTGGCCGGGCTGGCGAAATACCTGGAAAGCGACACCGAAGCCCCGGGCCCGCTGCGCGAATCGCTGGAAGCGGTGCCGCCCAAGCGCAACATTCCGTGGATCACGCTGGGTATCCTCGCGATCGTGCTGGCCGGCATCGTGGTCGGTTTCTATCGCGGCGGCCTCGGGGTCGGCACCGAGCTGCTGGCGGTGTGGGCGATGTATACCGGCGGTCTGGCCGGTCTGGGCTGCCTGCTGGCTGGCAGCCATCCGCTCAGCATCCTCACCGCGATCGTCGTCGCACCGTTCAAGCCGTTCCGCCTGAGCATTCCTACCGGGGCATTCGCCGCCCTGGTGGAAGCGCGGCTGCGCAAGCCCGCCTACGAGGATTTCCTCAAGCTGCGCGATGACGCGCAGACGCTGAAGGGCTGGTACCGGAACCGCGTGACGCGCGTGGTGCTGACCTTCATGCTGACCAACATCGGCAGCATGCTGGGTCTCTGGCTGACCGGGTTCAAGGTGTGGCATACGGTCGGGTGATCCCGACCGTTCACCCGTTCGAACGATGACGGACCGCCTGGGCCGGCCAACGGCCGGCGGTAAGCGTCATCGCATGCGCGCTGCCGCCCCACGATGCGCTGCGCGCATCGCGGGCCCCTCTTATCGTGCTTCCGCACCCCCGCCGCTTCGCGGCCGCCCCCGAACCCCGGGGGCTCTCCACCCGACACACCGCTTGGG